>NZ_JAMXSG010000220.1:0-10030 GCF_024124365.1 Pseudonocardia sp. McavD-2-B | reverse complement strand
GCCCGCCACCGGAGCCGAAGATCTCGTTGCGCGAGCCGTCGGGCATCTCCATCCAGGACATGTTCTCCACGACCCCGGCCAGGCGCTGACGGGTCTGGGTGGAGATCGACCCGGCCCGCTCGGCGACGTGCAACCGGTGGCGGGCGGCGACCGCCCGCCCGGCCGGGCCGGTCGCGGTCAGCGCGTGCAGCGCGAGGGCCCGGTGCGCCGGGACCTCGCAGCGGCGCAGGAAGCGGTCCAGCTCGCGCACGGCGTCCCCGGGGTGGCGGGCGAGCGCCCACGCGGCGAGCTCGGCCTCGGCGACGTCGGCCCGCACCCCGCTCATCCGCACGCACACGTACTCGACGTCCTCGTCGGCCAGCTCCCCCGGCGCGGGCAGGTGCATGCCCTGCTCGGTCAGGTACTCGTGCACCGCCCACAGCCCCATCGGGGTCAGCGCGACGACCGTGGGGTCCGGGTCGTCGCGGTGCGCGACCCGGGACAGCTCGTCCAGCTCGTCGGCATCGAGGGTCTCGGTCAGCTCGATCGCCCCGAGCAGCTCGCAGGCATCCAGCAGGGCCGTGACGTCGCGGCGCCACAGCCGCTGTTCGACGTCGCCTGCGAGGTCGTCGACCACGCAGCCGGCCTCGTCGTTGACGGCGTCGCGGACCTGGCGGTGGAAGTGCTCGAGCGGGACCTGCCCGCCGCCGGTGGCGTAGAGGCCGACCCACAGCATCGGGAACGCCTGGGACATCGACATCCCGAACAGCGACGGTGCGCCGAACACGTCGGTCCCGCCCAGGCTGTCGCCGAGACGTCCGACCGACTCGAACACCCGGCGCCACAGCTCGATCGGCCGGTTCAGCAGCGGGCCCGCGCTCTTGACCGGCAGCAGCCGCCCGCGCACCACGCGGACCAGGCGCGCCGAGCGGGCCCAGCGCAGCAGCAGCGACACCTCGGGCAGGTCGTCGCTGGTACGGGCGGTCTCGCGGTAGATGTGGTCGAGCTGCAGGTGCGCGGCGAGGTCAAGCGCGTCGGTGCGGTCGAGGCGACCGTCGGAGGTGAGCCGGCGCCCCGCCCGCACCCACAGGGTCAGCTTGCGGAGCAGCTCGAGGGCCTCGGAGCGCTCCGCGGCGTCGACGAGCGCCGCGGCGCCGGGCATCGGTACCGGCGGCAGCTCGGGGTTCCACTCGGCGCGGGTGGGACGCTGCGCCTCGCGCCGCATGATCTCGGCGAGCGCGTGCCGGTCGACGTCGGTCTGCCCGGCGCCGGCGCGGTCGAGGAACCGCTGCACCGCGGCCGGGTCCGCGGGGTCGACGCCGTGGCGGTGCAGCTGCACGCCCCAGAACTTGCCGAGGTCGTAGTTGCGCTCGTCGGCGAGACCGTCGTGCAGGGCGGGTGTGGAGTCGAGGACCTGACGGTGCAGCGCGTCCGCCGGGTGCGACTGCGGGTCGAACCAGTCGTGCTCGTCGACGAAGTCGATGAGTGCATGGAAGGCGGGGGCGACGTCGTCGGGCTCGAGCACGGTCACCTTGCGCGGGAACCACATGCCCAGCGCGTCGGCGATGTGCGAGCGCGTCCAGCGGCCCAGCCTGCGGTCGCGCGCGTACTTGTAGTCCAGCACGGCGGCGACGAGCGCGGTGTCCACCTCGACGCGACGGCGGCGGGCCCAGAGGGAGAACTGCTCCAGCAGGCGGCTGCGGGCCTCGGCGTACCCCTGGTCGTCCCCCGGGGTGAAGACGAGACGCATCCGGCCCACTGTGTCAGGTCCCTCCCATCCGCTCCGGCTGCGGCGCAGCACTTTCCGATGATCGTCGGTGCGCGCGGGGGCCGTGCACCGGGTGGTCGCAGGAGGTCCAACGAGCGCGGGCGGCCCGGGTCACTCCCGACCGCTCACCGTCGGTGGGCGGTCGCTCACGGGTCGTCCGATCGTCCGGCCGTCCCCGCGACCGTGAGCCCTCGACCCTGCCACGGACGACGGCGGCCGGACACCCCGGGGAGGGTGTCCGGCCGCCGTCGTGTGCGACGAGAGGTGGTCAGTCGCCGCCGACCGGGCTGTCGCGCCGTTCGGCGGTCGCCCGGGTCGACTCGTCGCCGGTCCGCCCCTCCGGCTCGTCGGCCCCGGCCGCGACGGGACCGTTGCCGGAGCTGTCGTTGCCGTCGGCGGGTGCGTTCCCGTCGGTCGTGTCGAACGCACCGACCTTGACGTAGAAGTTCTCGCCGTGGTTGTCGGTGGCCCAGTCGACCGCCTGCTCGAGCACCTGCGCGCCCTTCTCGTCCCGCAGCACGACCTTGTCGCGACGCAGGTCCTTGAACAGTGCGAAGCACAGCAGCACCATGATCACGACGAACGGCGCCGCGACCAGGATGGTCAGGTTCTGGATGCCGTCCAGGGCGTTCTCCCCGCCGGTGACGAGCATCAGCACGGCGACCGCACCCATGACCGAGCCCCAGAAGACCACGACCCACTTGCTGGGCTCGATGGTGCCGCGCTGGGACAGCGTGCCCATGACGATCGACGCGGCGTCCGCGCCGGACACGAAGAAGATCGCGACCAGGAGCATGACCAGCAGGCCGGTGAAGGTCGCCCACGGGTAGGCGCCGAGCATCTGGAAGAGCTGGACGTTGGAGTCGTCGGAGAACTGCGTGCCCTGCTGGGCCTGGGTGATGGCGGTGCCGCCGAAGATGCAGAACCAGACCAGCGAGACCAGGCTCGGCGCGAGGATGACGCCGCCGACGAACTCACGGATGGTGCGCCCGCGCGAGATCCGCGCCAGGAACATGCCGACGAACGGCGTCCACGAGATCCACCACGCCCAGTAGAAGACGGTCCAGCCGGACAGCCACTCGAGCATCGGGGCGCCGCCGACGGCCTCGGTGCGCCCGACCATCTCGAAGAACTGGGAGAAGTACGCGCCGATCGACGTCGGGATCAGGTCGAGGATGATCACCGTCGGTCCGACGACGAACACGAAGAACGCCAGCACCGCCGCCAGCACCATGTTGGTGTTGGACAGCCACTGGATGCCCTTCTCGACGCCGGAGACGGCGGAGAGGATGAACGCGGCGGTCAGCACGATGATGATCGCGGCGAGTACCCAGGGGCTCACCTGGCCGTCGACCCAGCCGACGGTCTGCATGCCGCCGCCGATCTGGAACGCGCCCAGGCCCAGCGAGGCCGCGGAGCCGAACAGCGTCGCGAAGATCGCGAGGATGTCGATGCCCCGGCCGATGGAGCCCTCGGCGGCCTTGCGGCCGATCAGCGGGACGAAGGCCTGGCTGATGAGCTGACGGCGGCCCTTGCGGAAGGTGGAGTAGGCGATGGCGAGGCCGACGACGGCGTAGATCGCCCACGGGTGCAGCGTCCAGTGGAACAGTGAGGTCGCCATCGAGGTCTGCAGCGCGTCGATGGTGCCGGGCTCGGCCGCGCCGGGCGGCGGCGACTGGAAGAAGGTCAGCGGCTCGTTCACGCCGAAGAACATCAGCCCGATGCCCATGCCGGCGGAGAACATCATCGCGATCCAGGAGACCGTGCGGAACTCGGGCTCCTCGTCGTCGGCGCCGAGCTTGATGCGCCCGAACCGGCTGAAGGCCAGGAACAGCGCGAAGGCCACGAAGGCGGTCGCGGCGAGGATGAAGCCCCAGCCGCCGCCGCGCATCAGCCCGCCGAGCATCGCCTCGGCGGTGGCGCCGAGGGTGTCGGCGCTGAGCAGCCCCCACAGCACGAACAGCAGCGCGAGCGCGGCGCCGACGCCGAACACGATCCAGTCGGTGCGGGGCCGGTCGTCCCCGGTCGTGTCCGGACGGCCGTCCGGTGGTGATTGGGCCTGTGTCATACGTGGTCACGCCCGCATGTCGGGCGCATCCCCCCTCCGCTCTCGTTCGTGCAGAAATTGTGCACAAGTCGTTTGTGTGCCGAAAGTGTAGGTACTGGACCGTCCCGTGTCGCTGTGCAAGCCGAACCGTGATGTCAGGAGGTGGTCCAGCCCTCGTCGGAGACGCCGCCGGGGACCGGTGCGGCCGGGTCGTAGGGGGTGCGGGTGAACACGAACGTGGCCAGCCACAGGTGGTCGCGGGCGATCCGCAGGGTCTCCCCGGCGAAGTAGCCGTCCAGGCCGATCCAGGTGCCGTCCGGGCCGGGCCGGAACCGCGACGCGCGTCCGGGGCGCCCGAGGCCGCCGAGGTGCAGCAGCCCGCCGCCGACCGAGCGCAGCGCGTAGGGGGAGGGACCCCAGAACCACGGTCCGAGCAGCTCGGGGTCGACCGGGCAGGGCTGCGGGGCCCACGGCGCGACGATGCGGGGCTCGGCGACCCGCAGGTCGTTCAGCAGCCCGGCGGTCAGCCCGCTGTCCATCCCGGAGGTGGTGTTGCCCATCGCCAGAGCGCCGGCGCCCTCCTCGCGGTCCACCCAGAGCCCGGCGAGGAAGCCGGGCATGGATCCGCCGTGCCCGACCAGCGTCGTCGTGCCGCCGCCCTCGGGCCGCTCGAACCGCAGGACCTGCACGCCCAGGCCGTAGCCGGCCCAGACCGGCGACGTCGGGTCGACGCCCGCGGGCAGCGTCATCTCCTCGACCGTCGCCGGGGAGAGCACGTCGCCGGTGTCGCCGAGCAGCAGGGCGCCGAGCCGGGCCAGGTCCGCCGCGGTGCACCACAGCTGCCCGGCGGCGGCCATCACCCCGGCGTCGTGTTCGGGCTCGGCCAGCACGAGGTCGGCCCACGGGTGCACGGCCCGTCCCGCCGCGGCGGGCTGCTGCGGGCGGGTGGAGGTACGGGTCATGCCCAGCGGGAGCAGCACCTCGTCGCGGGCGACGTCGGTCCAGGCGCGGCCGCGGAGGCGGGCGACGACCTCGCCGAGCAGCCCGAACCCGAGGTTGGAGTAGTGGAAGCGGCGCGCGGCGGGCAGCACCCGGTCGGCGTCGCCGAGGCCCAGCTCCTCCAGCGTGCCGCCGGGAGTGCGCTCCCACCACCGGCCGGGGCTCTCCGAGCCGGCCCCGGCCAGGTGGGACAGCAGCTGACCCAGGGTGCGGTCGCCGAGCGGGGTGCCGGGGAGGTGCCGGTCCAGCGGGTCGTCGAGGTCGAGCAGTCCCTCGTCGCGCAGCCGCAGGACGGTGACCGCGCAGACGGTCTTGGAGATGGAGCCGATCCGGTACTGGACGTCGTCCTCGGCGGCCGCGTCCGGGAGCGCTCCACGCCCGGCGTGCCAGACGAGGGCGCCGTCGCGGACCACCCCGGCGACGAGGGAGGGGACGCGGCCGTCGCGCTGGGCGCGGGCGACGCGGGCGAGCAGGGTGCGCTGGGTGCTGGGGAGCAGCTCGGTCACGGGGCGACCCTAGATCCCCGGCGCGCTCACAGTCCGCGGATGTCGGCGAACGAGCGCAGCCGCACGGCCCGCTCCGACAGTGCGGCGGGCACCGGCTCGGGTACCGGCATCCGGTCCGCCGCGGTCAGCGGGCCCAGGTCGAGCCCGGTCAGCTCGCCGATCCGGGCCACCGGTACCTGGAAGGTGCGGTACGGGCCCAGCGGCGGTGGGTCCCCGGCCGGCGGCTCGGCGAGGTCGCCGAGCTGAGGGGTCTGGTCCAGCAGGTAGGCGGTGGTGCCCAGCGCGCCGCCGACGACGAAGGCGCCGATCTTCCAGAACAGCCGCGGGATGCGCACGCCGCGGTACTCCGGGTCGTCGTCGGCCAGCACCGGGCCGGTGAACACCACGAGCCGCCGATCGTGGTCGCCCGCGTTGTCGAGCAGGTAGTCCTCCAGCCCGCCCCAGGTCTGCTTGTCCTGGTTGAACGCGGCGGCCTGCGGGGCGGCGTTGGTGTAGTGGAACGTGTCGGACTCCGCCGTCGCAGCCTCGGCGGCCCCGCCCCACACCGGGTCCTGGCGGCGGACCAGGTGGCCGCGGTCGAGGTCGTTGTCGGCGTAGAGCTCGGCGCCGGCCTGCTGCCCGGCGGGCAGCCGGTCGTCGAGGCGCCAGTCGTCGGAACGTTCGAGCTGCCGCAGGGTCGCCCCGTCGATCGCGACGGCGGTGGCCGCGGCCAGGCGCCGGTCGGGCCGGTGCAGGGTCGCGAAGTGGGTGTAGGGGAGCAGCACGGTGTCGGTCCCGGGCAGCGTCGGCATCGGCGTCGCGACGCCGAGGAAGTCCGGGTCGAAACCGGGGGCGGCGGGGGCGCTCATCGGCGTGACGGTAGCGGTGCCGGGTGAACGGCGGGTGCGCCTGCGCCGCCGTCGGTCAGGCGGTGCAGCAGCGGGGCGGTGCGGAACCCGACCAGCGAGCGCATGACCAGCGACGTCGACGTGCGCTCCACCCCGCCGATCGCGAGGAGGTGCCCGGCGATCCGGTAGAGGTCGTCGGCGTCGCGGGCGACCAGGTGCACCAGGAGGTCCTCCGGTCCGGAGACGCCGTGCACCTCCAGCACCTCCGGTACCCGGTCCAGTGCGTCGGCGACGGCGGCGAGCTCGCGCTGCACCACCCGCACCGTCACGAACGCGGTCAGCGGGTAGCCGAGCGCCGCCGGGTCGACCCGACGCTCGAAGGTGTCCAGTGCGCCGAGCCGGTCCAGCTTGGCCAGCCGGGCCTGCACGGTGTTGCGGGACAGGCCGACCCGTTCGGCGAGGGCGAGCACCGTCGCGCGCGGGTCCTGCGCCAGGGCCAGCAGCAGCCGGGCGTCGTGGCCGTCGAGCGCGGCCCGCCCGTCACCGGTCGTTCCCGTCACCTGGTGCCCCCTCCTCGTGTCCGCAGGTGCGCATTATGCCGTCCCGGCGCGCGTCCCGCCCGGCCCGGCGCGTGCACTCTGCTCAGTCGTACGGGCTGTGGTTGTGCACTCGTCGATGTGGTGGTGGGCTGACTGGGCAGGCTGCATGGGCGACGAGGCTGGAGTGGTGGGCGATGGGCACGCAGACGGTGACGACGGACACGCTCGTCGAGATCGAGAAGCGGGTGCTCTGGCTGTCCACCGCGATCGTCGACGCGGCCAACCGGCGCGGTGACCCCAGCGGGCTGAAGGTGGGCGGGCACCAGGCGTCGTCGGCGTCGATGACGACGATCATGACCTCGTTGTGGTTCGAGCACCTGCGGGCCGGGGACCGGGTCTCGGTCAAGCCGCACGCCTCGCCGGTGCTGCACGCGATCAACTACCTGCTCGGCGAGCTCGACGAGCGCTACCTGAGCACGCTGCGCGCCTTCGGCGGGCTGCAGTCCTACCCGTCGCGGTCCAAGGACCCCGACCCGGTCGACTACTCGACCGGCTCGGTGGGCATCGGCGCGACCGCCCCGATCTGGGGTGCGCTGGCCCGCCGCTACGTCGACACCCACTTCGGGGGTGCCGGAGAGGGCAGGCAGTACTCCCTGGTCGGCGACGCCGAGCTCGACGAGGGCGCCGTCTGGGAGGCCATCCTCGACCCGATGGTCGGTGAGCTGGGCGAGGTCGTGTGGATCGTCGACCTGAACCGGCAGTCCCTGGACCGGGTCGTCCCCGCGATCGGCGCGCCGCGGATCGAGGGCATGTTCTCCGCGGCCGGCTGGCAGGTCCTCACCGTCAAGTACGGCAGGCTGCTGCACGAGCTGTTCGACCGCCCCGGCGGCGACGCTCTGCGCGCCCGGATCGACACCATGCAGAACGCGGAGTACCAGCGGCTGCTGCGCTGCGACGCCGACGAGGTCCGCACCCGGCTCCCCGACGGACACGCCGACCTGGCGGAGCTCGTCGCCGGCCTCGACGACGACACCCTGCTCGCCGCGGTGCGCAACCTCGGCGGGCACGACACCGCCGCGCTGCGCGACGCGTTCTCCGCGATCGACGACACCCGGCCCACGGTGATCCTCGCCTACACGGTCAAGGGCCACGGCCTCGCGACCGCGGGCCACCCGCAGAACCACGGCTCGATCCTGAGCGCCGACCAGGTCCGCGAGCTGGCCGACGCCGTCGGCGCCGACCCCGACGACCCCTGGCGGCGCTTCGACCCGGAGTCCCCGGCGGGCGAGGTGGTGGCCGGCGCGGCGCAGCGGCTGCACCGCGACCCGGTCGACGACCAGCCGGTCCCGCCGCTGCCGACCGACATCGGACGCACCCCGACCGGGCGGGCCACCACCCAGGCCGCGCTCGGCCGGGCGCTGCTCGACCTCACCCGAGAGGCCCCCGAGGCGGCCGGCCGGGTGGTCACGCTCTGTCCGGACGTGTCGTCGTCGACGAACCTGGGCGGCTGGGTGAACAAGGTCGGCGTCTGGTCGACCGCGGAGCGCAAGGACTGGTTCGACGACGATCCCGAGACGATCCTGCACTGGCGCGAGCGGCCCACCGGCCAGCACCTGGAGCTGGGCATCGCCGAGGGGAACCTCGTCGGGGCGCTGGGGGAGCTGGGGGCGACCTGGTCGCGCTGGGGCCGTCCGGTGCTGCCGATCGGGGTGCTCTACGACCCGTTCGTCGAGCGCGCGCTGGAGCCGTGGTCGTTCGGCATCTACGCGGGTGGCCAGTCGATCCTCGTCGGCACGCCCTCCGGGGTGTCGCTGGCCCCCGAGGGCGGTGCCCACCAGTCGGTGACGACGCCGTCGGTCGGGCTGGAGCAGCCCGGCTGCGTCACCTACGAGCCGGCGTTCGCCATCGACACCGAGTGGACGCTGCTCGCCTCGCTGGCCCGGCTCGGCCGTCCGGACGGCACCAGCGCCTACCTGCGCCTGTCGACCCGGCCGGTGGACCAGACCCTCGCGGCGGTCCCGGCCGACCCGGCCGCGCGCGAGCGGCGCCGGCGTCAGGTGGTCGCCGGGGCCTACCCGCTCCGCCGCGCCGCGGGCACACCGGCGCTGACCATCGCGGTCGCCGGTGCGCCGACGACCGAGGCGCTCGCCGCGGCGGACCGGCTCGCCGAGCTCGGCCACGACGTCGACGTCGTCGTGGTGACCAGTCCGGGGCTGCTGTTCGACGCCCTGCAGGCCCGTGCCGGACGCCCCGCCCGTCCGCAGGCCGAGCCGTGGATCCTGGAGTCGGCGTTCCCCGCGCGCCGGGCCGCGCCGCTGGTCACCCTGCTCGACGGGCACCCGCACACCCTCGCGTTCCTCGCCGGGGTCAACCGGGTCCCCGCGACGCACCTGGGCGTTCATCGCTTCGGTCAGTCCGGCGACCTCGCCTCGGTCTACGCCCACCACGGGCTCGACGCGGACACGGTCGTGGCGGCCGGACTCGACCTGCTGTAGACGGAACCGGACATCGGGTGACGTACGTCGCTGGATCGCGCAAACGACAATGACTACGGTTACCGACCATGCTGCTTCTGGGGTTGGCGTCGGTCACCTTCCGTGAGAGGTCCGTTCCGGACGTCGTGCGCCTGGCGGTCGACGCCGGGTCCGAGGTCGTCGAGTGGGCCGGAGACCGGCACGTCCGTCCCGGTGACCGCGCGGCGGCGTCGGCGGCCCGCGGTGCCTGCGCGGGCGTAGGGCTGCGGATCGGCACCTACGGCAGCTACCACAAGGCCGGTGCGTCCGACCCCGGCGAGTTCGACGCCGTCGTCGCGACGGCGGCCGAGCTCGGCGCCCCGCGGGTACGGGTCTGGGCCGGGACGGCGGCTTCGGCCGACGTGTCGCCCGCCGGGCGCGCCGCCACCGTGGACGCGCTGCGGCGCTGCGCCGACGCCGTCGCCGAGCGGGGGATGGGGCTGCTCGTCGAGCACCACGTCGAGTCCCTCACCGACGGCCTCGACACCGCGCTGAGGCTGCGCGCCGAGGTCGGCCACCCCGCCCTGGTCGCCCACTGGCAGCCGCGCGAGCTGCCGGACACCGACGTCTGCCTGGCCGAGGTCCGCGCGCTGCGCCCGGCCACCGTGCACGCGTTCTCCTGGGGCGCCGACGGATACACCGAGCGGCTGCCGCTCGGCGACCGCGCCGACCTGTGGGCCCCGGTGCTCGCCGAGCTCACCGCGCAGTCCCGCGACGACGGCACCGACACCGAGGTGCTGCTGGAGTTCGTGCCGGGCGACACCGCCGCCTCGCTGCGCCGTGACGCCGCCGCGCTGCGCGACCTGCGGGCCGGGCGCGAGCTGGCCGGTGCGCGATGAGCGCCCGTCGCCT
>NZ_JAMXSG010000021.1:0-35354 GCF_024124365.1 Pseudonocardia sp. McavD-2-B | reverse complement strand
GAGCTCGGTGGCCGTCTCCAGCCCGGTCAGCCCCGCCCCGACGACGGCGACGACCGCCCCGTCGGGCAGGGCCGCGGCGGCGTCGTGCACCCGGCGGGCGCTCTCCAGGGTGTCCACCCGCAGCGCGCCGCCCGGGGCCGTCCCCGCCCCGCTGCCGACCGCGTACACGAGCCGATCGAACCGCAGCACGTCGCCGTCGTCGAGGGTCGCCGTGCCGTCCCCGATCCGGGTGACCCGCGCCGCGCGGGTGCGGACCCGCCGGTGCAGGACCTCGCGCAGCGGGACCGTCGCCGCCCCGGTGCCCGCGGCGAGCCGGTGCAGCCGCACCCGCTCGACGAACTCCTCCCGCGGGTCGACGACCGTGACCGCCGCCCCGCCTGCCGCGATCCGGTTCGCCGCCGCGACCCCCGCGTACCCCGCTCCGACCACCAGCACCGTCGCGTCCATGTCGCTCTCCTCCCGTGTGTGCGCTGTCGGGATACCGACACCGCACGGGGCCAGCCGCGTGACGATCTGTGTCCGGGGTCACGGACGGCGCGTGGCAGGGTGGGCCCATGAGCGGTGTGGCGGTGGTGACCGGGGCCGGGTCGGGCATCGGCGAGGCGGTGACCCGCGGCCTGCTCGACGCCGGCTGGCGGGTCGCACTGGCCGGGCGCCGGCGCGAGCCCCTGACCAGGGCCGCGGCGGGACGCGACGGGACGCTCACCGTCCCCACCGACGTCACCGATCCCAGGTCGGTCGACGCCCTGTTCGCCGCGGTGCACGAGCGCTGGGGCCGGGTCGACCTGCTGGTCAACAACGCCGGCACGTTCGGCGCGGGCGGCACCGTCGACGAGATCTCCGTCGAGGACTGGGACGCGGCCGTCGCGGTCAACCTCACCGGCTCGTTCCTCTGCGCCCGCGCCGCGTTCGCGGCGATGCGCCACCAGGACCCGCAGGGCGGGCGGATCATCAACAACGGCTCGATCTCCGCGCACGTCCCCCGGCCGGGCAGCGCGCCCTACACCGCCACCAAGCACGCGATCACCGGGCTGACCAAGTCGCTCTCGCTCGACGGCCGCGGGTTCGGCATCGCCTGCGGTCAGATCGACATCGGCAACGCCGCCACCGAGATGACCGCGGGCATCGCGACCGGCGCGAGGCAGGCCGACGGTTCGATGCGTCCGGAGGCCACCTTCGACGTCCGGCACGTCGCCGACGCCGTCGTCTACATGGCCGGGCTGCCGCCGGAGGCGAACGTGCAGTTCCTGACCGTCGCGGCGACGACGATGCCCTGGCTCGCCCGGGGCTGAGGGGGCGTCTCTTTCTGAGACTTCCGTCACCTGCCGTCACGGGGGACACTGTGCGAATGACTCGGAGGATGCACGTCCTTCGCCTGATCGTGCATGCCCGGTCACGCCAGCCGGTGCTGCTGCTCGGCGAGGCCGACGGCGACCGCTGCGTACCGGTTTTCCTACGGCCGCCGCAGGCCGAGGTCATCGCCGTGGGCCCGCGCGACGACGAGGGCACCCCGCTCACCCAGGACGTGCTGCTCCCGGTCGTGGAGGCGCTGGGCCGCACCCTGGAGCAGGTCGAGATCTCCGACCTCGTCGACGGTGTCTACACCGCCGAGCTGGTCTTCGACGGCGGCACCCGGCTGGCCGTGCGCCCGTCGGACGCATTGTCGCTGGCCGTCCGGGAGGGGTTGCCGATCGGGATGGCCGAGCACGTGCTCGACGAGGTCGGCCAGGCCGTCGACGACGTCCTGCCCCCCGACGGCGACGACACCACCGGCGCCGCCGCGCAGGCCCGCGCGGCCACCGCCGGCCCGGCGGACGTCCCGCCGGAGCAGCAGATGCAGGAGTTCCGCGAGTTCATCGACGAGGTGTCGCCGGAGGACTTCCGCTAGGCCGCGGCCGGCGCCCCGGCCCACAGCTCGGCGTAGCGCCCGCCCCGGGCCAGCAGCCCGGTGTGGTCCCCGCGCTCGACGATCCGGCCCTGTTCGAGCACGAGGATCTCGTCGGCGTGGCGGACGGTGGACAGCCGGTGTGCGATGACGAGTGCGGTCCGCCCGTCCAGCGCCTCGGCCAGCGCCGCCTGCACCGCGGCCTCCGAGGTGGTGTCCAGGCTGGCCGTGGCCTCGTCCAGGACCACGATCCGCGGCCGGGCCAGCAGCACCCGCGCGATCGTCATCCGCTGGCGCTCCCCGCCGGACAGCCGGTACCCCCGCTCCCCGACGACGGTCGCGAGCCCGTCCGGCAGGGCCGCCACCAGGCCGTCGAGCCGGGCCCGGCGCAGCGCCGCCCACAGCTCGGCGTCCGTGGCCTCCGGTGCCCCGATCCGCAGATTCGCCGCCACCGTGTCGTGCAGCAGGTGCCCGTCCTGGGTCACGAACCCGACCGCGCGGTGCACCGAGGCGGTCGTCAGCTCGCGCACGTCCACCCCGCCGATCCGGACCGCGCCGTCGCCGACGTCGTAGAGCCGGGCGAGCAGCTGGGCGACCGTGGACTTCCCGGCCCCCGACGACCCGACGACCGCCACCACGGCGCCGGGCGGGGCGCTGAACGACACCTCGTGCAGCACCTGCTCCCCGCCGCGGGAGTCGAGCGTCGCCACCTCCTCCAGCGACGCCAGCGACACCTGCTCGGCGGTCGGGTAGGCGAACGACACCCGGTCGAACTCGACGCCGACCGGCCCGTCGGGCACCGGGCACGCCCCCGGGGCGTCGGTGATCATCGGCTCCAGGTCGAGGACCTCGAGCACCCGCTCGAAGCTGACCAGCACCGTCATGATCTCCATCCGGGCGCCGGCCAGCGCGGTCAGCGGCTGGTAGAGCCGGGTCAGCAGCAGCGCGAGCGCCACGACGTTCCCCGCCGACAGCGCCCCGGCCAGCGCGAACCCGCCCCCGACCCCGTAGACGACGGCGACGGCCAGCGACGACGCGAGCGTCAGCGCCGTCACGAACGTCCACTGCAGCATCGCCGATCGCACCCCGATCGCGCGGACCCGGTCGGCCCGCTCGGCGAACTCCGCGGACTCGCGCTCCGGGCGGCCGAACAGCGTGATCAGGGTGGCGCCGGGCGCGGAGAACCGTTCGGTCATCCGGGTGCTCATCGCCGCGTTGTGGTCCGCGGCCGCCCGCTCCAGTGCGGCGAGCCGCCGCCCCATCAGCCGGGCCGGGACCAGGAACGCCGGCAGCAGCAGCGTCACCAGCAGGGTCACCGGCCAGGAGATCACCAGCATCGCGGCGAGGGTCAGCACCAGTACGACGACGTTGGACACCACTCCGGCGAGGGTGTCGGAGAACGCCCGCTGCGCCCCGAGCACATCGGAGTTCAGCCGCGACACCAGGGCGCCGGTGCGGGTGCGGGTGAAGAACGCGACCGGCATCCGCTGCACGTGGTCGAACACGGTGGTCCGGAGCTGGTGGATCAGGCTCTCGCCGAGGTTCGCCGAGTACCAGCGGGTCAGCATCGACAGCGCCGCCTCGACCAGCGCGACGGCCGCCATCAGCCCGGCCAGCAGCGCGAGCACCGAGAGCCGCTCGCCGCGGGTCACCGCGTCGGTGGCCCGCCCGGCCAGCAGCGGCACCGCCACCGTCAGCACGGCGGCGACGGTGCTCACGGCGAGGAACGCCGCGATCCGCCGCCGGTGCGGCCGGGCGAAGTCCAGGATCCGGTGGGCCGTCTCCCCGGCCGGGCGGGTGCGCCTGCCGGGCTCGGTGCTCGCGTTGCGCAGGGCCGTCCAGGTGCTCGCGTCCATGGTGCCCGACGCTATGACCTGAAGCTGACTTCAGGTCAAACACAGCCCTCACGCGGCCGCGAGCTCGGGCTCCTCGTTCAGGTCCGGCAGCGTCCACGGCCGTGCGACGGCGACCAGCGCGATCCCGGCGAGCGCGATCGCGCCGAACATGGCGGTGCCCATCGCGGCCGCGTCGTTGCCGAGCAGTCCGACCACGGGCGAGGTCGCGGCGCCGATCCCGAACTGCAGCGACCCCAGCAGCGCCGACGCCGTCCCGGCGGACTCGCCGTGCCGGGCCAGGGCCAGCGCGGGCGCGTTCGGCAGGACGAAGCCACAGGCCAGCAGCAGTGCCCACACCCCGGCGAGCACGGCGGGCAGGCCGCCGGTGCCGGTTGCGGTGAGCACGGCCAGCACGAGCCCGACGAGCACCCCGGCGGCGACGGCGGTCGACATCACCCGGCGGGGCTCGAAGCGGCGCAGCACCACCGGGTTGAGCTGGGTGCCGACGACCAGCCAGATCGCGCCGGCGCCGAAGGCGATGCCGAACGTCTGCTGGTCCATCCCGAACTGCTGCTGGTAGACGTACGCGGCGCCGGAGACGTAGCTGAACAGCGCGCCCATCGCGAGCCCGGCGACGAGCACCAGCCCGACGAAGGTCCGGTCGCGCAGCAGCCCGCCATAGGTCCGCAGGGTGGGGCCGAACCGGGCCGACCGGCGTCGGGAGACGGGGAGGGTCTCGGGCAGCCCCGAGGTGACCACGGCCAGCATGACCAGGCCGTAGCCGGCCAGGAACAGGAAGACCCCGCGCCAGGAGACCCAGTTGAGCAGGGCGGCGCCGAGGGTCGGGGCGAGCACCGGGAAGGCGCCCATCACCAGGATCAGCCGCGAGAGCATGGTCGCCGCGGCCCGGCCGGTGAACAGGTCGCGCACCACGGCGAGGCCGATCACCGCGCCCGCCGAGGCGCCGACGCCCTGCAGCACCCGCAGCACCGCCAGCACCTCGATGCTCGGGGCGAGGGCGACCAGTGCGGAGGCCAGCACGTGCACGGCGGTGCCGGCGAGCAGGAGCCTGCGACGGCCGTAGGCGTCGGACAGCGGGCCGATCACCAGCTGGCCGAGCGCGAGACCGGCGAGTGTGCCGGTCAGCGTCAGCTGCACGACCGGCTCGGACGCGACGAGGTCGCGCCCGACGTCCGGCAGCGCGGGCAGGTAGGTGTCGATCGTCAGTGGACCGAGCGCGATCAACGCGCCCAGGATCAGCGCGATCCGTAACCGGCTCGGCGCGGTGACTGCAGTGGTGGTCACTCGGACGTCCCCCCTCGTGTGGCCGAACGGTGCAACCTCACGAGGGGTGACGCCGATTCCGTCCGGACATCACCGGACGGGTGAGCGCGCTCACACGTCGATCACCGGGTGGCGGGCTCCAGCCGGACCTGCACCCACTTCGAGGTCGGGCAGCGCGAGCCGTCCGCGTACGACTCGAGCGGGATCAGCGGGTTCGTCTCCGGGTAGTACGCGGCGATGCAGCCCTTCGGCGTCGAGTACGACACCAGCCGGAAGTCGTCCGCGCGCCGCTCGCTGCCGTCGGTCCACTCGCTGACCAGATTCACCCGGTCGCCGTCGGCGAAGCCCAGCTCACGCAGGTCGGCGTCGGAGATGAACACGACCCGGCGGCCGGAGTGGATGCCGCGGTAGCGGTCGTCCAGGCCGTAGATCGTGGTGTTGAACTGGTCGTGGCTGCGCAGGCTCTGCAGGACCAGGCGCCCCTCGGGGAGCGTCAGCACCTCCAGTGGGCTGACGGTGAACTCCGCCTTGCCCGACGCCGTCGGGAAGGTGCGGCTGTCCCGCGGCGGGTGGGCGAGGGTGAACCCGCCGGAGCGGGCGACCTTCTCGGTGTAGGCCTCACAGCCCGGGACGACCCGGCCGATCCGGTCGCGGATGCGGTCGTAGTCGGCCGCGAACTCGGCCCACGGGACGAGGTGGTCCGCGCCGAGGGTGGCCCGCGCGATCCCACACAGGATGTCGACCTCGGAACGCAGCAGCTCACCGGCCGGCTCGGAGCGGCCGTGCGAGGCGTGCACCGCCGACATCGAGTCCTCGACGGTGACCCGCTGGGCCCGGCCGCCGGTCAGGTCCTTCTCGGTGCGGCCCAGCGCGGGCAGGATCAGCGCGTCGGTCCCGGCGACGACGTGCGACCGGTTCAGCTTGGTCGAGATCTGGACGGTCAGCGCGCAGCGCTCCAGCGCCGGCTCGGTGACGCCGGTGTCCGACATCGCCTGGGAGAAGTTGCCGCCCAGGCCGACGAACACGCTCGCCCGCCCGTCGGCCATCGCCTGCACGGCCGCGACCGAGTCGTGGCCGTGCTCGCGGGGCGGCTCGAAGCCGAACTCGTCGCGGATCGCGTCGAGGAAGCTGTCCGCGACCCGCTCCCAGATACCCATCGTGCGGTCGCCCTGCACGTTCGAGTGACCACGGACCGGGCACAGGCCCGCGCCCGGCTTGCCGATCATGCCCTGGAGCAGGGCGACGTTCACCATCTCCTTGATGGTGGCGACGGCGTTGCGGTGCTGGGTGATGCCCATCGCCCAGCAGTTCACGATCCGCTTCGAGGTCGCGAGCATCTCCGCGGCCTTCTCGATCTCGCCCCAGGTGAGCCCGGTCGCGGCGACGACGGCGTCGCGGTCCAGGTCCTTCACGTGCGCGGCGTAGGCCTCGAAGCCGTTCGTGTGCCGCTCGATGAAGTCGCGGTCCAGCACGTTGCCCGGGTTGCGGTCCTCGGCGGCGAGCAGCAGGTGCCCGAACGCCTGCCACAGCGCGAGGTCGCCGTTGCTGCGGATCTGCAGGAACTCGTCGGCCAGGTGGGTGCCGATGCCGGACATGCCGCGCGGGGTCTGCGGGTTGTCGAACTTGAACAGCCCGGCCTCGGGCAGCGGGTTGACCGCGAGGATCCGCGCGCCGTTCTTCTTGGCCGTCTCCAGCGCCGACAGCATGCGCGGGTGGTTGGTGCCCGGGTTCTGTCCGGAGATGACGATCAGGTCGGCGTCGTGCAGGTCCTGCAGCGAGACCGACCCCTTGCCGACGCCGATCGCCTCGGCCAGGCCGACCGAGGTCGACTCGTGGCACATGTTGGAGCAGTCGGGCAGGTTGTTCGTGCCGTAGGCGCGGGCGAACAGCTGGTAGACGAACGCCGCCTCGTTCGAGGCCCGGCCGGAGGTGTAGAACAGCGCCTCGTCCGGGCTCGACAGGGCGCGCAGGTGGGTCCCGACCAGGTCGAACGCGTCGTCCCACGAGATGGGCTCGTAGTGCGTGCCGCCGGCCCGGCGGACCATCGGGTGGGTCAGCCTGCCCTGACTCTCCAGCCAGTGCGCGCTGCGGTCACGCAGGTCGGCGATGGAGTGCTCGGCGAAGAACTCCGGGGTGACCCGGCGGCGGTCGCCCTCCCAGGACACGGCCTTCGCGCCGTTCTCGCAGAACTCGGCGGTGTGCCGCTCGCCCGGGGCCGGGTCCGGCCAGGCACAGCTCATGCAGTCGAAGCCGTCGACCTGGTTCATCGTGAGCAGGTTCTTGGCGGTCTTCACCACGCCCTGTTCGGCGAGGGAGCGCTTCATGGAGATCGCAACAGCCTTCGCCCCGGCGGCGGAGGTCTTCCGCTCCGAGACGCGCAGATCGGACTCCTCGGTGTCGACCGGGGGGTGGATCGGGGCGCTGTTGACCGGGGTGGGGGACACGGGCACCTCATCTGGAACACGACGACGGCGGAACGGGGCAGATCACCCACGCGTACGGGGCACGGGAACGATGTTGCCCCAGCGTGCGACGCCGTGCCCAGCCGGTCCGCCGTTGCGCGGGGAAGGTCACGGACGTCCCGCGGCCGCAGCGCGCCGGTGGCTTCCCGCGATCTGCCGGGTGGCGACGCTGATCCGGTTCCAGGCGTTGATCGTCGCGACCGTGGTGACCAGCAGGGTCAGGGCCCGCTCGTCGAACACCGCGGCGGCCTCGTCCCACACCGCGTCCGGGACGGCATCGGGTCGGTCGGCCAGCCGGGTCACCTCCTCGGTGAGGGCCAGCGCGGCCCGCTCCTGGCGGGTGAACCACGGGGCCTCCCGCCAGGCGGCCACGGAGAACAGGCGCTCGACGGCCTCGCCGGAGTCCAGTGCGTCGTGCGAGTGCATGTCCACGCAGAAGCCGCAGCCGTTGATCTGCGACGCCCGCAGTCGTACGAGCTCCTGCACGGTGCGGGGGAGGACGGCGTCGTCGCGGGTGGAGGCCTCCAGCGCCGTCAGGGCGCGGTAGCCGTCCGGGACGTGGCGGTAGGGCCGGGAGATGCGCGGTTCCATGACGGTCCCCTTCGGGTCGGTGGCGTTCGTGGACGGTGTCGTGGGTGGTGCGATCACGGTGCGAGCGTGGCCCGGACGTGCTGCGGCGCGTCCGGGGCGGTGCGGACGACGTCCGCGGCGACCTCGGCGAGCGAGCGGCCGGCCAGCTCGCGGCGCCAGGCGAGCTCGGCCGAGCGCATGGACAGCGAGATCGCGCAGTGGCCGGAGTAGTCGAGCGACGGGTCCCCGCCCGGCGCCGCGCCGAGGATCGAGGTGCAGCGGAACGCGTCCTCCGGTCCCTCGACCGCGACGACGACGTCGAGCAGGGACACCTCGTCCGCGGGCCGGGCGAGCCGGAACCCGCCCCGTGGGCCGGGCACGGACTCGCACACCCCGGCCCGGACCAGGGCCTGGAGCTGCTTGTTGAGGTACGCGGGCGGGAGGTCGTAGAACCCGGCGAGCCGGGCGCCGGGGACGGCGTCGCCGACCCAGGCCAGGTTCAGGCAGCAGTGCAGCGCCCACTCGACGCCCTGTCCCATCCGCATGATCTGGACACTACATATCCAGGATACTTGTTGTCCAGGTTTTACTGGTGATCACCGTCTCCGTCGTTGTGTCCGACAGATGACGGCACACGTATCGATGTAAGCGGTCGGTTACAGGTACCGCCGGAACCTGGAAATCGGAGGCTCCGGTCTCCCACCCTCGGGGCGTACGGAAGCTCCCCCGAAGGAAGGAACCACCATGGACAAGCGTCGTATCGCCGGTCTGGCCACCGCGACCGTGGCCGCCCCGCTGGTGATGCTGGGTCTCACCGGTACCGCCAACGCCGCCGAGATCACCCCGATCGCCGAGGTCGTCGACGGCACCGTCGCCGACCTGTCGTCGACCATCGGCGCGGTCGTCGACGCCCTGGGCTTCGAGGCCTGACCCACGCCCGACGACGGACGGCCGGCCCCGGATCTCCGGGGCCGGCCGTCCGTCGTGGCCGGGACGTGTGGTCCGGGTCAGCCCGTCTCGACCTGGTCGGTGAGCGGCTCGGCCGGACGGCCGGGGGCCGGGGCCCACGCCTCGTCGTCGAGCATCGGGCAGGCCAGCCACTCGTCCGGGACGCCGAAGCCGTCGACCAGGGTCCGGGCGTGCGGACGCAGCTCGGCGCACAGTCCGTTGACCAGCGGACGGATCGAGCGGGACTCGGCCGCGGTGAGCCGGCCGGTCTCCAGGTACCAGGCCCGCTCGCGGTCGATCACGGTGAGCACGTGCAGGTCGTAGACCCGCTCCAGCAGCGCGCGCACCGCGGGGTCGTCGACGGTCACGAGCTTGTCCGCGAACGACGCCTCCACCAGCGTGTCCACGTGCGCGCGGGCCGCGGTGAGCAGCAGGTCCTGCGCGGAGTTGAAGACGGCGAACTCGTCGTTGCCCTTGCGCATGGCCGGGGCCAGGTTGCGGATCGCGGCGGCCAGGGTGTCCTCGCGACGGACGGCCAGCAGCTCCCGGCGGCGCGTGCGGTCGGTCAGGTCGATCCCGCGGAACGGGAGCCGCCGGGTGAGCGACGCGGCCCCGGTCCGCTCGGCCAGTACCCCGGCGAGCTGACGGCCGAGCAGCGGCGCGATCTCGAGCGGGTTGCCCTTCTTGATCGTGCGGCCGTAGTCCGACAGCAGCTCCTTGGCCAGCAGCTGGAGCAGGACCGTGTTGTCGCCCTCGAACGTGGTGAACACGTCGGTGTCCGCCTTGAGGGCGGGCAGCAGGTTCTCCTCCAGGTAGCCCGCGCCGCCGCAGGCCTCCCGGCAGGTCTGGATGGTGTGCGTGGCGTGCCAGGTCGCGATCGCCTTGATCCCGGCGGCGGACTGCTCCAGCGTGCGCTGCTCGCGTGCGCCGACCGGTCCGGCGCCCGGGGCCTGGATGTCGTGCATCCGCTGGACCAGGTCGTCCTGGGTGAAGTGCAGGGCGAACGTCGTCGCCAGCGCGGGCAGCAGCTTCTGCTGGTGGGCGAGGTAGTCGAGGACGGCGATCTCCTCGCCGGTCGCCGGGTTGGCGAACTGGCGACGGCGCTCGCCGAAGCGCACGGCCAGGGTGAGCGCCTTCTCGGTCGCCGCGCCGGCGCCGCCCGCCACCGAGATACGGCCGCGGACCAGCGTGCCGAGCATGGAGAAGAACCGCGCCGTCTCGTTCTCGATCGACGACGAGTACGTCCCGTCCGGGGCGACGTCGGCGAAGCGGTTGAGCAGGTTCTCCCGCGGGATGCGGACGTGGTCGAAGGCCAGCCGTCCGTTGTCGACGCCGTTGAGGCCGGCCTTGCGGCCGTCGTCGCCGATCTGCACGCCGGGCAGGGCCCTGCCGTCGCTGTCGCGCAGCGGCACGAGGAAGGCGTGCACGCCGGGCTTCTCGTCGCCGGTGATCAGCTGGGCGAACACGACCGCCATCCGGCCGTCCCGCGCGGCGTTGCCGATGTACTCCTTGCGGGCCTGCGGGTACGGGGTGTGGACGACGAACTCGCCCGCCTCCCGGTCGTAGGTCGCGGTGGTGTGCAGGTGCTGGACGTCCGAGCCGTGCCCGGTCTCGGTCATCGCGAAGCAGCCGAGCAGCTCGCCGTCGATGATCTTGCGGAGGTACTGCTCGTGGTGCCGCTCGGTGCCGAGCACCTGGACCGCGCCGCCGAACAGTCCCCACTGCACACCGGCCTTGACCAGTAGCGACAGGTCTCCGTAGGCGAGCATCGCGAACGCGGCGACAACCCCGCCGACGTCGCCCTGGCCGCCGACCGAGGGGTCGAACCCGGTGTGCGGGCGGCCCGAGGAGGTCAGGAACTTCAGCGAGTCGGTGATCCACTCGCGGTACTGCGCCGAGGTCAGGTCGGGGTCCGCGCGCATCTCGGCGTTGGCCGCCAGCTGTTCGCGGGTCTCCTGCCGGGCCCGGGCCCAGCGCCCGTCGACGACGGTGCGGAGCGCCTCGGCGGGGACGGCGTCGGGGCTCGGAAGGGTGCTGCGGGTCATGGCTGAACCTCCTGCTGCACGTGCGATGCCAGGCCGGACAGTCCGGACCAGGCCAGGTCGGTGAGATGGGTGGCGATCCGCTCGCGGGGGGTGCCGTCGGGGCGGGCGAGCCAGTCGTCGGCCGCCCCCCGGACGAGGCCGACGATCGCGTGGCCCCAGATGCGGGCCGCGGCCCGCGGGTCGGTGCCGGTCCCCGTCGGGGTGCCGAGGTTGCCGGCGATGACCACCGCCACCTCGTCGCCGATCACGGTCACGAGGTCGTTGACCGGGTCGCTCGTCCCGGTACGGCCGCTGTCGGCGGTGGGGGCGCGCCGGGTGGTGCCCTGGGTGAGCAGTGGTCGCTGTACCACGAACCGGTACAGCTCCGGGTCGATCTCGATCAGCCTGAGGTAGGCGTCGATCCCGGCCGCGACGGCCTCCCGCGGCCCGCGGCCCGCGTCGGACAGGGCATCGGCGGTGGCCCGCCGGACCTCGGTCAGCAGGACGCCGGCCACCGACTCGCAGATCGCGGTGTAGAGGCCGGCCCGGTCGCCGAAGTGCCGGTAGATCACGGTCTTGCTGGTCCCGGCGGACGCAGCGATCTCATCCATCCCGATGCCGGCGCCGTGCCGGCGGATGGCCCCGATCGCGGACCCGACGAGTGCCACCCGCCGCTGCTCGCGGTGGGCGTCCCATCGGCTGTCGCGTCTGTCCCGTCCGGCCTTCACGAAACCCATAGTACCGTGTACCTTGAGTACCGGCTACCCCGTGGTAACGACGAACCACGAGCTGATGCTCCGCCCGCCCGGAGCCGCGTGCAGCGCGGCGACCCGATCGGGTGGGGCGGGACCCGATCCAGGAGGGACGACCCCCATGCCAGCCAGCACCCGGCGCGCCGCCGTCATCGGCGGCAACCGCATCCCGTTCGCGCGGGCCAACGGTGCCTACGCCTCCGCCTCGAACCTCGACATGCTCACCACGACGCTCGACGGTCTGGTGGCCCGCTTCGGGCTGGCCGGCGAGCGCCTGGGTGAGGTCGTGGCCGGCGCCGTGCTCAAGCACTCCCGCGACTTCAACCTGACCCGCGAGGCGGTCCTCGGTTCCCGGCTGAACCCCGCCACCGCGGCCTACGACGTGCAGCAGGCCTGCGGCACCGGCCTGGAGGCGACGATCGCCGTCGCCAACAAGATCGCGCTCGGCCAGATCGAGTCCGGCGTCGCCGGCGGTGTGGACACCGCGTCCGACGCGCCGATCGCGCTGAACGACGACCTGCGTCGCGTGCTGGTCAGGCTCAACGCCGCGAGGACGGCGGTGGACCGGCTCAAGCTGGTCGGGCAGCTGCGGCCGGGCCAGATCGTCCCGGACATCCCGGAGAACTCCGAGCCGCGCACCGGCCTGTCGATGGGCGAGCACGCGGCGCGCACCGCGCTGGAGTGGGGCATCGGCCGCACCGAGCAGGACGAGCTGACCGCGCGCAGCCACCACAACCTGGCCGCCGCCTACGACCGCGGCTTCTTCGACGACCTCGTCACGCCCTACCTGAAGCTGACCCGCGACAACAACCTGCGCGCGGACTCCTCGGTGGAGAAACTCGCGAAGCTCAAGCCGGTCTTCGGGAAGGGCCCGGACGCCACGATGACGGCGGGCAACTCGACCCCGCTGACCGACGGCGCCGCGCTGGTCCTGCTCGGCTCCGACGAGTGGGCCGCCGAGCACAAGCTGCCGGTGCTGGCCCACGTCGTCGACGCCGAGACCTCGGCCGTGGACTACGTGCACGGCCCGGACGGGCTGCTCACCGCACCGGTGTTCGCCGTCCCGCGGATGCTCGAGCGCAACGGTCTGTCCCTGCAGGACTTCGACCTGTACGAGATCCACGAGGCGTTCGCCTCGGTCGTGCTCGTGCAGCGCAAGGCCTGGGAGGACCCGCGATTCTGCAAGGAGCGCCTGGGTCTCGACGCGCCGCTGGGCGCCGTCGACGACGCGAAGCTCAACGTCGCGGGCTCCTCGCTCGCCGCGGGGCACCCGTTCGCCGCGACCGGCGGGCGGATCGTCGCCACCCTGGCCAAGCTCCTGCGGGAGAAGGCCGACACGGAGAAGAAGGACCAGCGCGGCCTGATCTCGATCTGCGCCGCGGGCGGCCAGGGCGTCGTCGCGATCCTGGAGGCGAAGAAGGCATGAGCGACCTGCTCGCGACCCTGTCCAACACCGGCATCGCCAAGCAGCTGGGGCTGCCCACGGTGCCGACGCTGCGCCGGCACCGCCCCGGGGACCCGCTGCTGGCCGGCCCCGTGCTCGTCGCGTCGGTCGGCGAGTCGCGCTTCGCGAAGGCCGTCACCGCCTTCGTCGAGGAGCAGGGGGTCCCCGCGCTCACGGCGGTCGGTGAGGACCGGCTGCACGGCGTCGTCGTCGACCTGTCGGGAGCGCGGACGCTGGCCGACCTCGCCGCCGCCCAGCAGATCCTCACCCCCGCGGTGAAGCGGCTCGGGCCCTCGGGCCGGGTGCTGCTGATCGGCGCCGAGCCCGCCGAGGCGTCCGGGGCCGAGGCGGCCGCCGTCGCCCAGTCGCTCGACGGCCTGGTCCGCTCGATCGGCAAGGAGCTGCGGTTCGGCGCGACGGCGAACCTGGTCGTCGTGACCTCCGACGTGACCCCCGCGGCGATCGACTCGTCGGTCCGGTTCTTCCTGTCGGCCCGCTCCGCCTACGTCGACGGCCAGGTCGCGCACGTCGCCGCCCCGGTCGGGAACCCGCGGGAGCCGGCCGAGGTCGACGACCCGCGCGCCGAGGAGCAGCCGCTCGCCGGGCGCATCGCGGTGGTCACCGGGGCGGCCCGGGGCATCGGCGCGGCCATCGCCGACACCCTCGCCCGCGACGGGGCGAGCATCGTCGCCGTCGACATCCCGGCGGCCGGGGAGGGCCTGGCCCGCACCGCGAACCGCACCGGCGGCACCGCGCTGCAGCTGGACATCACCGCGTCGGACGCGGCGGACCGGCTGCTCTCGCACCTCGCCGACCGGCACGACGGCGTCGACATCGTGGTGCACAACGCGGGCATCACCCGCGACAAGCTGCTCGCGAACATGACCGAGGACCGGTGGAACTCGGTGCTCGCGGTCAACCTGGGCGCCCAGCTGACGATCAACGAGGCGCTGCTGGCGAAGGGCTCCCCGCTGCACGAGGCCGGCCGCGTGGTCTGCGTGTCGTCGCAGTCGGGCATCGCGGGCAACCGCGGCCAGACCAACTACGCCGCCTCCAAGGCCGGCGTGATCGGCATGGTCCGGGCGCTCGCCCCGCGGTTCGCCGAGCGCGGCGCGACGATCAACGCCGTCGCACCCGGGTTCATCGAGACCGACATGACCGCGACGATGCCCGTCGCCACCCGCGAGGGCGGCCGCCGGATCAACTCGCTCAAGCAGGGCGGGCTGCCGGTCGACGTCGCCGAGGCCATCGGCTGGTTCGGCCGCGCCGAGTCCGGCGGGCTCAACGGGCAGGTCGTGCGGGTCTGCGGCCAGTCGATGCTGGGGGCCTGATGACCGTGGCCGAGGACCGGAAGGTCACCGAGCTGCCCGGCCCGCCGTCGCTGGGGCCGTACTACGCCTCCGCGGCCGCCCGGGCGGCGCTGCCCGGCGGCTCCGGCCGGTCGCTGCCCGCGACCGAGCTGGTCCGCCGCGGCGTCACCGTCGAGCAGCGGCACCTCGCCGACTACGCCCGGGTCTGCGGGTTCCGGATCGGCAACGCGCTGCCGGTGACCTACCCGCACATGCTGACCTTCCCGCTACAGGTCGTGCTGATGGCCGGCCGGTCGTTCCCGCTGCCGCTGCCCGGACTGGTGCACATCGCCAACCGGATCACCGTCCACCGGGCGATCTCCCCGACCGAGACGCTCGACGTCCGGGTGTGGGCCGAGCGGTTCACCCGCCACCCCAAGGGTGCGCAGGTGGATCTGATCGGCGAGGTCTCCGCGGGCGGGGAGACCGTCTGGGAGGGCCGCAGCACCTACCTGGCCCGCGGGGCGACGGCCCCGGACGGCCCGGAGGGCGGCGACGGCACGGCCGACATCGCCGAGCCGCCGGTGCCCACCGGTCCGGCGAACGCGCTGTGGCGGGTCCCGGGCGACATCGGGCGCCGTTACGCGGCCGTCTCCGGTGACGTGAACCCGATCCACCTGCACCCGCTCACCGCGAAGGCGATGGGCTTCCCGCGGGCGATCGCGCACGGCATGTGGACCGCGGCGCACGCCGCCGCGGCGCTGGAGGGCCGGGTCCCCGACGCCTGCACCTACGACGTCGTGTTCCGCAAGCCGGTGCTGCTCCCGGCGAGGACCGAGCTCGTGACCGAGCAGGCCGCAGGCGGCGCGTGGGGACTGGCCCTGCGCAGCGTCAAGGACGCGCACAAGCTCCACCTGGTCGGCCGCATCGGCGGGTAGACCTGACGCATGGACGAGGAACGACCCCGACCGGGTGGGCAGGTCTGCTCACCCGGTCGGGTGATTCTGGATCGGTCCACAGGCCGGTACAGCAACGTTCTCCCGATGACGGACGTCTTCCTCTGTGTCCATCATTCGTCATCCGACATCCGTGAGGAGGCCATGCGATGAACGAGGACATCTCGATCGAGACCGACGAGCAGCACGACGACGAGTCCCACATCGTCCGCGGACTCGACTAGGTTCGGGCGGAGGAGCTCGTCCCGGCGCGGTGGAACCCACCTGCGTCCGCGGACCGGCACGGGTTCGCGCAGACCCTCGATCAGGAGCTGCGCCACCCGCCCACCCGGATAGTGTCGGGCCCATGCTGGTCGAGCGCATGCGCCCGTTCACCTCGACGATCTTCACCGAGATCTCCCGCCTCGCGGTCGAGACCGGTGCGATCAACCTCGGCCAGGGCTTCCCGGACACCGACGGTCCGGCCTCCCTGCTCGCCGACGCCGCCGCCAACATCACCGAGCGCGGCCTGAACCAGTACCCGCCCGGCCCGGGCGTACCCGCGCTGCGCGAGGCCGTCGCCGCGCACCAGCGCCGCTGGTACGGCCTCGAGGTCGACCCGGCCGACGTCGTGGTCACGACGGGGGCGACCGAGGCGATCGCCGCGACCCTGCTCGGGCTCTGCGGCCCCGGCGACGAGGTCGTCGCCTTCGAGCCCGCCTACGACTCCTACGCCGCCGCCGTCGCGCTGGCCGGTGCCACGCTGCGGACCGTGCCGCTGCTCCCGCCCGACTTCGGCTTCGACGACGACGCGCTGGCCGGCGCGTTCTCCGACCGCACCCGGGTGGTGCTGGTCAACACCCCGCACAACCCGACCGGCGCCGTGCTCACCCGCGACCAGCTGACCCGGGTCGGGGAGCTCGCCGTCGCGCACGACGCCGTCGTCGTCACCGACGAGGTGTACGAGCACATGGTCTTCGACGACGCCCGGCACGTGCCGATGGCGTCGCTGCCCGGACTCGCCGACCGCACCCTCACGATCTCCTCGGCGGGCAAGACGTTCTCGGTGACCGGCTGGAAGGTCGGCTGGGTGCACGGCCCGCCGGAGCTCGTCGCCGCGCCGCGGGCGGTCAAGCAGTTCCTCACCTTCCACGGCGGCGCCCCGCTGCAGCCCGCCGTCGCGCACGCGCTGGCCCTGGGCGACGACTTCTACACCGGCCTCACCGCGGACCTGGCCCGCAAGCGGGACCTGCTGTCCGCCGGGCTGCGGGCGGCCGGGTTCGACGTGCTCACCCCGCGCGGGACGTACTTCGTGGTCGCCGACCCGCGCCCCCTCGGGTTCGACGACGGCGTCGACCTGGCGTGGAAGCTGCCCGGGCTGTGCGGGGTCGCCGCCGTCCCGGTGTCGGTGTTCTGCCCGTCGCCCGACGCGGCGCGGGCGTACCGGCCGTTCGTGCGGTTCGCGTTCTGCAAGCGCGACGACGTGCTGGAGAAGGCGGCCGGGCGGCTCGCGGGGCTGCGTGCGTGACCGCGGTGCCGGGCCCGGGCGCGAGCCGGGTGTCGGTCGTCGTCGGCGCCGACCGGGGGCGGCTGCGGGACCTGCTGGAGGTCACCGGCCCGCCCGCGCCGCCCGCCTCACGCTGACCACCAGCAGCGCGGACAGGCCCGTCCACACCACGATCGACTGCACCGACAGGATCGGCAACGCCACCACCGGTGCCAGCGTGTAGGCCAGGGTGATCCGCAGGGTCGCCTCCAGCGTCATCACGCACGCGGCGACGCCCGTCGCGCGGCGCAGCGTCCGGCGGAACACCGGGTTGGCCGCCCACTGGCGCTCCATCAGCTCCGGCAGGTCGGGGCGCTGGGCACTGCCGAAGAACCGGCACACGTGGAACACCAGCGGCCGGCGCCCGACCACCAGCGACCCGGCGAGCAGCAGTCCGAACGCGACGCTCTGGATCGCGTCGCGGGCCACGGCGAACCGGGCGTCGCCGCTGAGCAGCGACGTCGCCAGACCGGCCGCGATGGTGACCAGCACGATCACCCCGACCGGGTTGAGCCTGCGGTGCCGCACCGCCTGCACCAGCACGTTCAGCGCGGGCGGCAGCGCGGACCAGGCCAGCGCCGCGACGTCGGACATGCCCTGCCCGGTCAGCACGACGTAGACGAGGTAGGGCAGCGCCGCGTCCACCAGCAGCGAGCCCACGGTCTGCCGCAGCACGGCGCCGCGGCCCGTGGGGGCGGTGGCCGACGGTGTGGCCGCCGGGGTGTCCGTCGGTGTGGTGGGCGGGGTCATCGGTGCCTCCGGAGTACGGCGGATCGGACCCGACGACGGTCCCGCGCGCGGACCCCCTCCCGGATCCACCCGGGGACCGACCCCGGGTGGAGATCGGCTCTCCACCCACCGGTCCCGATCTCCGGCGGCCCGGCTCACTCGATCGGCCTAGACTCCGGCCCATGGATGCGCAGCGACCCGCGACGCGGCCGGGCCGTCAGGTCGTCGGGCTGCCGGTACGGGCCCTGCTCGCCCTCGTCGTGGCGTCGGCGAACGTCATCGGCGCGGCCGTGGTGCTGGTCATCGCGGCCTTCGTGCTGCCGCGTGAGCAGCTGCTCGACGCCGTCGAGATCCGTCTGGTCAACCTCGTCGTGCTCGGGATCTACCTGCTCGTCGCCGTCCCGGTCGGGATCTGGTTCGGCCGCCGGAAGCTGACCCTGCGCCGCTCCTCGCGGGATCCGCAGGCCGACGAGCGAGCGCTGGTCCTGCGGGCGCCCGCCCGCATCTCGTCGATGGTCGCGCTGCTGTGGATGGTGGCCGCGGTCCTGTTCTGCTTCCTGAACCTGCGCTACTCCGGCCGGCTGGGCTTCTCGGTCACCGCCACCGTGCTGATCGGCGGCGTGACCACGTCGTCGCTGTCCTACCTGCTGGTCGAGCGGATGCTGCGCCGTGCCGCGGCCCGGGTGCTGTCCGGACGGCCGCCGAAGCGGCGTCGCCTGGTCACCGGGGTCATGCTGCGCTCGGTCGGGTTCTGGGCGCTCGGCACCGCGGTCCCGATCTCCGGGATCATGCTGGCCGGGCTCGTCGCGCTGGTGTTCGGCGACTCCTCACCCACCCAGCTCGCGGTCACCATGCTCGCGCTGGGCGGCACGGCGATCGGGGTCGGGCTGATCACGACGCTCGGGGCCGCCCGCGCCATCGCCGACCCCGTGCTGGCCGTGCGCCGCGCGCTGGCCCGGGTGCAGGACGGTGATCTCGACGTGAGCCTGCCCGTCTACGACAACACCGAGCTCGGCCAGCTCCAGGCCGGGACGAACAGCATGGTCGAGGGACTGCGCGAGCGGGAGCGGATCCGCGACCTGTTCGGCCGCCACGTCGGTCGCGACGTCGCCGAGGCCGCCTCGGCGCGCGGCGACGGCATCCGGCTCGGCGGCGAGGTGCGCCCGGTCGCCGTGCTGTTCGTCGACCTCGTCGGTTCGACGACGATGGCCGCCCGCCGCCCGCCCGAGGAGGTCGTGGCGGTGCTGAACCGCTTCTTCGGGGTGGTCGTCGAGTGCGTCGAGCAGGCCGGCGGGTGGATCAACAAGTTCGAGGGCGACGCCGCGCTCGCGGTCTTCGGTGCCCCGCTCGACCTCGACGACGCCCCCGGCGCCGCGCTGAGCGCCGCCCGCTGCCTGGGCGCCCGCCTGGCCCAGGAGATGCCCGAGGCCGAGGCCGGGATCGGCGTGTCCGCGGGCGACGCCGTGGCCGGCAACATCGGGGATCCGCGCCGCTACGAGTACACCGTGATCGGCGACCCGGTGAACGAGGCCGCCCGGCTCACCGAGCTGGCGAAGTCCGTGCCGGGGATGGTCGTCGCGTCCGCGCGGGCCGTCGACGCCGCCGGTGCGGAGGCCGCGCGGTGGCGGGCCGGGGAGTCGGTGACGCTGCGCGGACGGGACGAGCCGACCGGCGTCTGCGTACCGGCCGAGCACGCCCAGGACACCGCCGCGCCCGTCGGATCCGGGGGGAACAGTCGTACGTGACTGTGGGGGTGTCCTCGGGCAGGATGCCGCCATGGGCAACGGCGCTACCGGGTTCAGTGAGCAGACCGCCGCGGCGATCCAGCGGGCGCGACGGCACTCGCTCGGGGACCTCCTGCACCGCACGGCCGTCCGGTATCCGGGCAAGACCGCGGTCGTCGACGGCGACACCCGCTGGACGTTCGCCGAGTTCGACGCGGCGGTGAACCGGTGCGCCGCCGCCCTGGCGGAGCAGGGGCTGGCCAAGGGCGACCGGCTCGCGCTGCTCTCGCACAACTGCCGCCAGTTCGCGGTGCTCGTCTACGCCACCGCGCGGCTCGGCGTCGTGCTCGTGCCGATCAACTTCATGCTGAACGCCGAGGAGATCGCGTTCATCCTCGACCACTCCGGGGCGACGGCGTTCGTCGTCGAGGACGCCCTGGCCGCGACCGGGGAGAAGGCGCTCGCGCAGTCGTCGGCGCCGGCGTCGGTCCGGGCCCGGATCGGGTCGTCCTCGCAGGCGCCGGCCGGGGACTGGGCCGACCTGGACGCCTGGATCGGCGGCGACGGCGACCCCGGCGAGCCCGACGTGCACATCGCCGACGACGACCCGCTGCGTCTCATGTACACCTCCGGCACCGAGTCACGGCCCAAGGGCGTCATGCTGCCGAGCCGGTCGCTGATCAGCCAATACGTGTCGTGCGTCGTCGACGGGGGCATGGAGCACGACGACGTCGAGCTGCACTCGCTGCCGCTCTACCACTGCGCGCAGCTGGACTGCTTCCTGTCCGTCGACGTCTACCTGGGCGCCACCAGCATCATCCTCCCGTCGCCGGACCCGGCCCGGCTGCTGGAGACCATCGAGCGGGAGAGGGTCACCAAGCTCTTCTGCCCGCCGACGGTGTGGATCTCGCTGCTGCGCCACCCCGACTTCGACACCCGGGACCTGTCGAGCCTGCGCAAGGGCTACTACGGCGCCGCGGCCATGCCGGTCGAGGTGCTGCAGGAGCTGTCCCGGCGACTGCCGGAGGTGCGGCTGTGGAACTTCTACGGCCAGACCGAGACCTCGCCGCTGGCGACCCTGCTGGGTCCGGACGAGCAGCTCAGCCACGCCGGGTCGGCCGGGCGGGCGTCGCTGAACGTCGAGACCCGGGTCGTCGACGACGCCGGGAACGAGGTCCCGCCGGGTGAGGTCGGCGAGATCGTGCACCGCAGCCCGCACGTGACGCTGGGGTACTACGAGAACGAGGAGAAGACCGCCGAGGCGTTCGCCGGGGGCTGGTTCCACTCCGGCGACCTGGGCGTGATGACGGCCGACGGGTACCTGTCCGTCGTCGACCGCAAGAAGGACATGATCAAGACCGGTGGGGAGAACGTGGCCTCCCGCGAGGTGGAGGAGGCGCTCTACCTGCTCGACGGCGTCGCCGAGGTCGCCGTGTTCGGCGTCAGCCACCCGCACTGGATCGAGGCCGTCACCGCGGTCGTCGTCCCGAAGCAGGGGGTGACGCTGACCCGCGAGCAGGTCGACGCGCACGCGAAGGACAAGCTCGCCGGCTACAAGCGGCCCAAGTACGTCGTGTTCGCCGACGCCCTCCCCAAGAACCCCAGCGGCAAGATCCTCAAGCGGGAGCTGCGCACCGAGCACGGCGAGATCGCCGCCCGGGAGGGCTGAGCCCGGCCCGGGCGTCAGCAGCCCGGCCGGACCACGAACTCGGCCTCCACCTCGGCCCGGACGGTGATGTCGTCCGGGGCGAGCAGCGTCCCGAGCCCGCCGTCGGCGGACTCGGCGCCCCAGCCGCCGGTCGCGCTGACGGCCCGGGCGCTCATCGCGACCGCCCGGGTGCCGAGCATCCCGGTGTCGGCGACCGAGCGCGGGGCGACGGTGCCCAGGTCCAGGGCGTCGGCGTAGTCCTGGGCGCGTTCGACGGCCTGGCGCAGCGCGTCCTGCCGGGCCGCGCGCTCGACCCCGCGGCGGTGGTCGCGGGCCAGGTCCCAGGTGATCCCCTGGACCTGCGCACCGGTGAACCGGTCCACACCGGACAGCCACGCGCCGAGCCGGGCGACGTCGTCGAACTCCACCGACACCGACACCGACGCGTGGTGCACCGGCGGCTGCGGGCGCCCCTCGAAGGAGGGCTGCTCGACCCAGCTACGGGCCTGGTCGACGACGTAGCGCCGGACCGGCCCGGCGTCGGGGTCGTGCAGGCCGCGCACGTCGGCGACGAGCGCCGCGGTGCCGCGCTCGACCTCCGCCCGCACCGGGGCGGCCTCGGGGCCCTGCGCCTCCACGACGACGAGCGCGGTGCCGCGCTCGGCGGGCACCTGCCGCTCGTGCTCGCCCCGCACCCTGATCACGACGTCGCTCATGCCAGCTTCTCCCACAGGAATCCGTAGGCCAGTGCGGCCATCCTGGCGGCCTGCGCGTTGTCCGCGGCGCCGCCGTGCCCGCCCTCGATGTTCTCGTAGTAGGCCACCTCGTGGCCGGCGGCCTCCAGCGCGGCGGTGAACTTGCGGGCGTGGCCGGGGTGCACCCGGTCGTCGCGGGTGGAGGTCAGCAGGATCGTCGGCGGGTAGTCGGCCGTGTCGTCGATCAGGTGGTACGGCGAGAACGTCCGGATGAACTCCCAGTCGTCGGTGTCCGGGTCGCCGTACTCGGCCATCCAGGAGGCACCGGCGAGCAGGTGGCTGTAGCGCTTCATGTCCAGCAGCGGCACCTGGATGACCACCGCGCCGAACAGCTCCGGGTAGCGGACCAGCATGTTCCCGGCCATCAGGCCGCCGTTGCTGCCGCCCTGCACGGCGAGGTGCGCGCGCGAGGTGACGCCGCGGTCGATCAGGTCCCGGGCGACGGCGGCCATGTCCTCGTAGGCCCGCGGCCGCTTCTCGCGCAGCGCCGCCCGGTGCCAGCGCGGCCCGTACTCGCCGCCGCCGCGCAGGTTCGCGACCGCGTACACCCCGCCGCGCTCCAGCCAGGACCGGCCCGTGCCACCGGAGTAGCCGGGGGTCATGGGGATCTCGAAGCCGCCGTAGCCGTAGAGCAGGGTGGGGGCGGAGCCGTCGAAGGGCAGGTCGTCGCGCCGGACCAGGAAGTACGGGACCCGGGTGCCGTCGTCGCTGGTCACGAAGTGCTGCTCGATGACGTGGCGGGACGCGTCGAAGAACGCGGGCGCGCTGCGCAGCGGACGGGGCTGTTCGCCGACCGTCGCGATCGACAGCGTCGACGGGGTCAGGTAGTCGGTGACGATCAGCCAGACGTCGTCGCTCTCGTCGGCGTCGACCGCGGCGACGGTGACGCTGCCGAACTCCGGTGCCCCGGTGAACGGCGCGCGGGTCCAGCCCTGCTCGCCCGGGGTGAGCACGACGAGCCGGTCGACGACGTGTTCCAGCACGTCGAGCACGAGGTGGTGGCGGGTCCAGGCGTACCCGGCGAGCGAGGAGGAGTCGGTGGGCTCGAACAGCACCTCCCACGAGGGGGTGCCGGCCAGGACGTCGTCGAAACGGGCGGCGAGCAGGGAGCCCGCGGTGAACGAGCCCCAGTCCTCGCGCAGCTCGACGGTGCACCACTCGCGGTGCACGTCGGTCATCGCGGAGTCCGGGACGTCGATCTTGGTCAGGGTCCCGTCCGCGCCGATCAGGTGGAGCTCGTCGGCGTAGAAGGCCAGCGCCCGGCGCAGGAAGTCCCGCTCGAAGCCGGGGGTGTGGTCACGGAACGCCGAGATGCTGAGGTCGGTCTCCTCACCGGCGTAGACCAGCTCGGCGGACTCCAGGGCCTCGCCGCGGCGCAGCCGCCGCACCGTGCGCGGATAGCCCGAGGTCGTCATGGTGCCCGGACCGAGGTCGGTCGACAGGTAGACGGTGTCGCGGTCGATCCAGCTCATCCCGCCCTTCGCCTCGGGCCGGGCGAACCCGCCGTCGACGAAGCTGCGGGTCGGGAGGTCGAACTCGCGTGTGACGTCGGCGTCGGCGCCACCGCGGGACAGGTCGACCAGCGCGCGGTCGAGGTCCGGGCGCAGGAACCGGGCACCGTGCCAGACCCAGTTCTCGCCCTCGGCCGCGTTGAGCGCGTCGACGTCGAGCAGCACCTCCCACTCGGTGTCGGCGTTCCGGTAGGACTCCGGGGTGGTGCGCCGCCACAGGCCGCGCGGGTGCTGCTCGTCGGTCCAGAAGTTGTAGTAGTGCCCGCCGCGGGCGGTGACGAACGGGATCCGGTCGCGGGAGTCGAGGACCTCGCGGATCCCCGACTCCAGCTCGGCGAACAGCGGGGTGCCGGTCAGCCGCGCCTCGGTGCGGGCGATGCGCTGCGACACCCATTCCAGGGCCTCGGTGCCGGTGACGTCCTCGAGCCAGGCGTGCGGGTCGTTCGTCATGACCCGATCATCGCTCACACGAACGGTGTGACGGTGATCCCGGCCCGGGCGAGCTCGTCACGGACCCGTCGGGCGGTCGCGACGGCGCCGGAGGAGTCGCCGTGCAGGCAGGCGGACTCGGCACGGACCGCGACGTCGCTGCCGTCGACCGCGCGCACCGTCCCCGTCCCGACCATGCGGACGAGCCGCTCGGCCGCCTCCGCGGGGTCGTCGAGCAGCGCACCCGGTTCGCCGCGCGGCACGAGGCCGCCCGCACCGGTGTAGCCGCGGTCGACGAAGAACTCGCCCACCGCGCGCAGCCCGGCCCGCTCGGCCTCCGCGAGCAGCTCGGACCCGGGCAGCCCGAGCACCGGCAGCGACGGGTCGTACGCCCGCACCGCCCGGACCACCGCGCGCGCCTGCGCGGTGTGCGTCCGTGTGGCGTTGTAGAGCGCGCCGTGCGGCTTGACGTAGCGGACCCGGGTACCCGCGGCCCGGCACAGGGCCTCGAGGCCGCCGATCTGGTAGAGCACGTCGTCGGTCAGCGCGTCGGGCTCGATGTCGAGGAACCGGCGCCCGAACCCGCGCAGGTCCGGGTACGACACCTGCGCCCCGACGACGACCTCCGCCCCGGCCGCCCCGGTGGTCGTGACCCGCAGCGTCGAGGGGTCCCCGGCGTGGAACCCGCACGCGACGTTCGCCGAGGTGACGAGCCCGAGCATCGCCTCGTCGTCGCCGAGGGTCCACCGGCCCCAGGACTCACCGAGGTCGGCGTTCAGGTCGATCGTGCTCACGGGCGTGTCCTCGGTGTCTGCGTCGGCGTCGGTGTCCGTGTCGGTCCGGGACCCAGTGTGACCGGTATCGGCTCGCCCGGAGATCGGAGCTCATGGGCCCCGCCCGCCCCGGGGGCACGGCAGGGTGCTGGTTCTCCGGATTCGCTTACCCGGTAAGCGAATCCGGAGAAGAGGGGTGCCCGTGCACCCGGTCCCCTGCCGGCGCGGAGGCGCGTCGTCGCCCCGCCGGCATGCCCCTGTTCTGCGGGAGAGAGTTCCTCCCGTGAAGGGTTCTGCGGGGAGCGGGCCTCCCCGGAACCGAGAGGCCGGGCCGAGGCACCGGCGGGGATCGATCGACCCTGCCCCGGCGCGAGGGTGGCGAGCAGCCCTGCCCCGTCAGCCCTCGTGCAGTGCGCCCGCCCGCACCAGGACGGCGGCCCGGTGCCCCACGCGGACCCGCTCGAGGGGCCGGGCCCCGCCCGGCAGCGGCACCGTCCGCCCACGCCCGACGGCCACGACCACGGCGTCCGGGCGGAGCGCGGTCGCGACCGCGCGCAGGAACTCGACCCCGGGGTCCTGGTCGTCGGCGGCGGCGCGGACGGGCCCGGCGTCGGGGGCCGGGGTGCCGGCCGCGCCGCCGGGCCGGGTGGGGGAGGCGGCCCATGTCGTCCGGTGCCCGTGCGGCAGATCGGCCAGGACCAGGTCCGGGCCGGTCCCGTACGGACCCGCCCCGGCCAGAGCGTTACGCACGGCGGCGGTGTCGCGGGCGTCGGCGAGGGTGACGGACCAGGCCGGGGTACTCGCCGGGGCCAGGGCCCGGGCGGCGGTCGCGGCGTCGGCGTAGGACGGCTTGTCGTGCCGGGCCGCGAGGGCCTCGAGGTCCGCGGCGCGGGCGGTGAGGCCGCCCGGGTCGAGCAGGGCGAGGTTGCGCCGGGCCAGGTCGAGCGGCTCGGGGTCGGCGTCGGTGCCCACCAACCGCGCGAGGCCGGGGACGAGCAGGCCCAGCACGGCGAGCGTCCCCCCGGCGCCGCAGCACGGGTCCCACACGGTGAGCGGGACGTCGGCGGGCAGGTGGACGCGGGCGCGGCCGGCGAGCTCGACGGTCAGTCGTACCGGGAGGGTCGGGCGGCCCGGCGCCGACGCCAGCACCGCGTCGAGCGCCGCGTGGTTCGCGGCCGGGGCGTGGCGGTACTGCACCCGGGCAGTCCAGCAGCCCGCGGCCGCACCGGTTCCGGCGGGTGGCCGGTCAGCGGGTGCGGCGGTGCAGCCAGAACGCCACACCGCCGACCAGCAGCGCGACGACCACCAGCGCGCCGACGATCTGCGGGCCCGCGGTCCCGGCCAGGTAGCTGAGCGGGAGCCCGGCCAGCGCGATGATCAGCACCCAGGCGACCACCCGGCGGGTCGCGGGGCCCTCCGGGCCGGGTGTGTTCCGATCGTGCTCCATGTCCGGAACGTACCGGTCGGGCGCCGCGGCGGTGCCGCCCCGGGTCCGGTCCCGCGTCCGGCCCGGCCCGGTACCGGGGCTCAGCCGGTGTTCTTCATCCCGGCTGCGATCCCGTTGATCGTCAGCAGCAGGGCGCGCTCCAGGTCGGGATCCGGGTCGTCGCCCGCGGCCCGGCGCTGGGCGAGCAGCTCGACCTGCAGGTGGTGCAGCGGCTCGAGGTAGGTGTCGCGCACCGACAGCGTGCCCCGCAGCACCGGGTGCCGGGCGAGCAGCTGGTCCTCCCCGGTCACCGCGAGCAGCTCGCGGCGGGTCAGTTCGTGCTCGGCCCGGATCTGCGCGAACAGCCCCTGCTGCTCCGGCTCCACCAGGGTCGCGACGTAGTTCGACGCGATCCGCAGGTCGGTCTTCGCCAGCGTCATCTCGACGTTGCCGATCAGGTTCCGGAAGAACGCCCACTCCCGCATCTCGGCGAGCTCGTCGGCGTAGCCGGCCTCGCGGGCGGCCTTCAGACCCGAGCCCAGGCCGTACCAGCCGGGCACGACCATCCGGGTCTGCGTCCAGCCGAACACCCACGGGATCGCCCGCAGGTCGTCCAGCGTCGGCTCGCCCTGTCCCGGCCGCTTCGACGGCCGCGACCCCACGTTGAGCCGCCCCAGCTCCTCCACCGGTGTCGCCGCGGTGAAGAACAGCGGCAGGCCCGGGTCGTCGACGAGCGTCCGGTAGGTCGCGGTGGCCGCCTCGGAGACGCAGTCCATGACCTCGTCCCACCGCTTCAGGGTCTCGGCCGGCCAGCGCGACGCCTGGTGCAGCAGCGACGCGTCCAGCATCGACGCCAGCAGGATCTCCAGGTTGTCGTGCGCCAGGCTGGGCAGCGAGTACTTGTCGGAGATGACCTCGCCCTGCTCGGTGAGCTTCATCGTGGCGTCGACCGACCCGAACGGCGCCGACGCGATGGCCTCACCGGCCGGACCGCCACCGCGCCCGACCGACCCGCCGCGGCCGTGGAACAGCCGCAGCCGCACCCCGTGCTCGGCGGCCACGTCGCGCAGCTGGCGCTGCGCCCGGTGGATCTGCCACTGCGACGCGGTGATCCCTGCGCCCTTGTTGGAGTCGGAGTACCCCAGCATGATCTCCTGCAGGTCACCGCGGTTGCGGACCTGCTGGCGGTACCCCGGGTCCGACAACAGCCCCTCCAGCAGCTCCCCGGCCCGGGACAGCTCCTCCACGGTCTCGAACAGCGGCACGAGGTCGATCGAAGAACGCGGGTCGTCGCCGATCTCGACCATGTACGCCTCGCGGGCCAGCACGGCGACGGCGAGCAGGTCGTCGACGTCGCGGGCCATCGAGACGATGTAGGTCCGCACGACCTCGTCGCCGAACTCGTGCTGCAGCGCGTGCACCGTGTCGAACAGGTCCAGCACCGGCGCGGCGGCCTCGGGCACGCCGTAGTGGCGGCGGAACAGCGGCCGCTTGCTGCGCAGCTCCGCCGAGAGCAGCTCCCGGCGCTCGTCGCGGGTCAGCTCGGCGTAGGGCTTCTCCAGCTCGCCGAGCCCGTCGAACACCGCGCCGAGCGCGTCGTGGTGCTTCTGCGAGTGCTCGCGCACGTCCATCTCGACCAGGTGCAGGCCCAGCGCGCGGGCCGAGCGGATCGCCCGGGCCAGGGTGCCGCCGGCGATCCGGGCGCCGTGGTGGCCGCGCAGCGACCGGTCGACGACCAGCAGGTCCTCCAGGTAGCCGGCCGACCCCAGGTAGTCGACGCCCGGCTCGTGCGCGGCGCCGGCCGCGATCCGCCGGCGGGTGTTCTCCAGCCGGGCCGCGACGTAGGACAGCTTGAGCCGGTACGGCTCGTGCGCGTTGAGCCGGATGTAGCGGTCGTGCACCGCGGGCAGTGCGCGGCGGTCCCGGGCCAGTGAGCCGCGCAGCTCCTCCGACACCCCCATCACCCGCGTCGACACCGACAGCTCGAAGACCAGCTTCTCCACCAGCGCGGTGTGGATCCGGATCGCCCGGTCGGCGTTCAGCTCCAGCACCTCGCGGGTCACCGCGGGGGTGACGTTGGGGTTGCCGTCGCGGTCGCCGCCGACCCACGACCCCAGTACGAGCGGACGCGCGTCGTCGGGGATCTCCAGCCCTGCCTCGGCGGCCTCGCGGGCGAACTCGCCCAACAGGTCGGGGACGGTCCGCTCGCCGAGCCGGGCCGCGAACCAGGCGACGTTGCGGGCCTCGTCGATCACCATCGGCTTGCCGGGGCGGATGTCGTCGGTCTGCCAGAGCAGGTCGACCAGCGCGGCGAGCTCCTCGTCGGGCGCCCGGTCGTCGAGGGCGTCGACGATCCGGCGCAGGATGCCCAGCACCGACTGCCGGGTCGACTCGGTCGGGTGCGCGGTGAACACCGGGCGCAGCTCGGCCCGGGCCAGTACGTCGGCGACCTCGTCCGGGTCGGCCTCGGTGGCCAGGCGGCGCAGCACCGTCCGCAGCGGTCGCGCATCGACCGGTCGTAGTTCCCGCAGCTCACGGGACCGGTGCAGCTGCTCGGCGACGTTGGCCAGCTGGAAGTACTGGGAGAACGCCCGCGCCAGCAGTACCGCGGTGCCGGTGTCGATCCCGTCGAGCAGGGCCGCGACGACGTCCGGCCCGGCCTCGCCGCGCGCCGAGTCCCGGGCCGCCCGGCGCACCTGCTCGACCAGCTCCAGGACCTCGGGACCGGACTCGTCGGACAGCGTCCGCCCGAGCATCGTCGACAACCGCCGGATGTCGGCGCGCAGCGCCTTCTGCTCGCTCTCGCTGACGACGCCCGAGTGCGCGGTCAGCGAGTCGGGGGCGAGGGCGGTGGTCTCCGAGGGGCTCACGCAGGCTCTCCGGTTCTCCGCGCGGTGGCGCGGGTCGGGACGGGCCGCTCGCGTCGTCGGGAACGGGGTTCGGGCAGCGGCATCGTCCCCCGCCGGCGCGGGGCGGGGCCATCGCTGGCGCCGCCCGTAACCCCGGGGAAACCTGATCCGCACGAACTCGGACACATCCGCACGACATCGCACATCATCGCGGGCCACACTGGGCGCATGACCCGCTGGTTGCGTCGCACCCCTGGTGCCTCCCGTCCCCGCATCGAGTTCGGGGCCGACTACAACCCCGAGCAGTGGCCGCGCGCGGTGTGGGAGTCCGACGTCGCGCTCATGCGCGAGGCAGGCGTGACGGTCGCGACCGTGGGCGTCTTCTCCTGGGCGCTGCTCCAGCCCGCGCCGGACCGCTGGGACCTCGGGTGGCTCGACGACGTGCTGGACCTGCTGCACGCGGGCGGGATCGCCGTCGACCTCGCGACGGGCACGGCGTCACCCCCGCCGTGGCTGCATCACCGGCACCCGGAGATCCTCGCCGTCGACGCCGACGGCCGGACCCTGGCGCCGGGCGGGCGCCAGCACCACCGCCCGACCTCCCCGGTGTTCCGCCGCCACGCCCTCGCTCTGGTCGAGCGGCTCGCCCGCCGCTACGGCGACCACCCCGCGCTCGCCGCCTGGCACGTGTCCAACGAGCTGGGCTGCCACGACGTCCACGACCACTCCGACGACGCCCAGGTCGCGTTCCGGGCCTGGCTGCAGCGCCGCTACGGCGACCTCGACCGGCTCAACCACGCCTGGGGCACCGCGTTCTGGTCCCAGCACTACGGCGACTGGGACGAGATCGGCACCCCGCGCCGCACCGGCCCGGGCACCCACCCGAACCCGACCCAGCAGCTCGACTTCGCCCGCTTCTCCTCCGACGCCCTGCTCGACCACCTGCGCGCGGAGCGGGACCTGCTGCGCGCACTCACCCCGGACGTGCCCGTGACCACCAACTTCATGGTGATGGGCGAGACCAGCGGCATGGACTACGCGACCTGGGCGCCCGAGGTCGACATCGTCGCCAACGACCACTACGTGTTCCCCGGTCCGGACGCCCGCGACGAGCTGTCGTTCTCGGCCAACCTCACCGGCAACCTCGCCTGCGGGCACCCGTGGTGGCTGATGGAGCACTCGACGTCGGCGGTGAACTGGCAGCCGGTCAACCGCGCCAAGCGCCCCGGGGAGCTCGCCCGCGACGCGCTCACCCACCTCGCGCACGGCGCCGACGCGCTCTGCTTCTTCCAGTGGCGCCAGTCCGCGGCGGGCGCGGAGAAGTTCCACTCGGCGATGGTGCCGCACGCCGGTCCGGCCTCGGCGCTGTTCCGCGACGTCACCGCGCTCGGGGCGACACTGCGCGACCTGGCCCCGGTCGCCGGGGCGCGGCGGGTCCCCGCGCCGGCCGCGGTGCTGTGGGACTGGCCGTCGTGGTGGGCGGCCGAGCAGGCGTTCACCCCGACCACCGAGCTGCGCTACAAGGCCGAGGCACTCGGCTGGTACCGGGCGTTCCTCGACGCCGGGGTGCGGGCCGACGTCACGTCCGCCGACGCGGACCTGTCCGGCTACGGGCTGGTCGTCGCCCCGGTGCTGCACGTGGTCGGCCCGGACCGGGCGGCCGCGCTGACCGCCTACGTCGGGGCCGGTGGGCACCTGGTCACCACCTACTTCTCCGGCACCGTCGACGACGACGCGCACGCTGTTCTCGGCGGCTACCCGGGCGCGCTGCGCGACCTGCTGGGCATCCGGGTCGAGGAGTTCGCGCCGCTCGACCCGGGCGCCGTCGTCGAGCTCGACGACGGTTCCACCGGTGACCTGTGGAGCGAGGCCGTGCAGGTGGTGGACCTGTCCGTGGAGGTGCTCGCCCGCTGGACCGGCGGCGGTACCGACCCGGGCGCGGGGGACCTCGCCGGGCTGCCCGCGGTGACCCGCCGCCCGGTCGGGGACGGGTCGGCGACCTACGTCCCGACCCGCCTCGCCGACCGCGCCCCGCTGCTGCGACGTCTGCTGGCCGCCGCCGGGATCGCCCCCGAGCTGCCCGGCGAGCTGGTGGGCCGGGTGGAGCTGGTCCGCCGCGACGGCTTCCGGTTCGTCGTCAACCGGACCGACGCCCCCGTCGACCTGGGGCCCCTCGGCGCGGCGGAGGTGCTCGCCGGCCCGGCAGGCACCCTGCCCCCGCGCGGGGTGGCCGTCCTGCGGGACTGAGCTGCGGGATCGAGCCGCACGTCTCCGCCCCCGGGAGGGCGGAAACGTGCATCTCGGCAGCGGCGGCAGGATCGGGGTGCGGACGGCCGGACGCCCCGCCGCACGGGAGGCGCGGCGGGGCGTCGGGGTCGTACCGGGTGACGTGGGGTCAGCTCGCGTCGAGGTCCTGCTCCAGCAGCTCGGCCAGGGCCGCGACGGCGGCCTCGCCCTGCTCGTCGTCGGAGGAGGTCAGCACGACCTCCTCGCCGGACTTCACTCCCAGGCCCATCACCGACAGGATCGAGGCGGCGTCGACCGGGCCACGCTCGCCGTCGGCGGTCCCGATCCTCACCTTGACCCCCTGCTCCTTGGCGGCGGTCACGAACAGGTTGGCGGGGCGGGCGTGCAGCCCGACCGACGAACCGACCTTCACACGGCGCTCGGCCATGGTGGGTGCTCCTTCTCTCGGGTGGGTCAGCCCGCGACCGGCGCGGCGGCCGGGGCGGTGGCGGTCTGCTCGGCGGCGGCCGGAGCCGGGGTGCGGCGGGCCGACTTCAGGCCGACGACCAGGGCGGCGGAGACCAGGGTGCCCGCGATGATCGCCAGCAGGTAGGCGAACGGGTTGCCGATCAGCGGGACCACGAAGATGCCGCCGTGCGGGGCCCGCAGGGTCGCGCCGAAGGCCATCGACAGCGAACCGGCGACCGCGGAGCCCGCCATCAGCGACGGGATGACCCGCAGCGGGTCGGCCGCGGCGAACGGGATCGCGCCCTCGGTGATGAAGGAGGCGCCCAGCAGCCAGGCGGCCCGGCCGTTCTCCTGCTCGACCTTGGTGAACAGGTTCTTGCGGACGGCGGTGGCCAGGGCCAGGGCCAGCGGCGGCGTCATGCCCGCGGCCATCACCGCGGCCATGATCATCAGCGCGGTCTCGGAGCCGGTGGACAGCCCGGCGACGGCGAAGGCGTAGGCGGCCTTGTTGACCGGGCCGCCCATGTCGAAGGCCATCATCAGGCCGAGCAGCGCGCCGAGCAGGATCGCGTTGGTGCCGGACAGGCCGTTGAGCCAGTTGGTCAGGCCGGTCGTGGCCGCCGCGAGCGGCGTGCCGACGACCAGGAACATGATCGCGCCGACGACCGCGGTGCCGATCAGCGGCAGCACCAGCACCGGCATGATCCCGGCCAGGGCGCGGGGCGGCTGCCACAACTTGAGGCCGTAGACGACCGCACCGGCGAGCAGACCGGCGACCAGGCCGCCGAGGAACCCCGCCTGGGTCTGGACGGCGATCATGCCGCCGACGAAGCCGGGCACCAGGGCCGGGCGGTCGGCGATGGCGTAGGCGATGAAGCCGGCCAGGACCGGGACCAGGAAGCCGAACGCCAGGCCACCGACCTGGAAGAACAGCGCGGCCCAGGACGCCACGGCACCCGGGTCGAACGCGACCGAGGCGACGCCGTCGTCACCGAAGGAGACGACGTCGGGCGCCTCGGTGATCTGGTAGCCGCCGAGCGCGAAGCCCAGCGCGATCAGCAGACCGCCGGCGGCGACGAACGGGATGACGTAGGAGACGCCGGTCATCAGCCAGCCGCGCAGGCGCGACCCGAAGCCGGAGCCGAAGTTCTTGGTGTCCATCTCCGCGCCGTCGCGCTGGGCCGGGACCGCCGCGGCGGCCGCGCCCTTCGGCTGGGCGGTGGCCTTGGCGACGGCCTGCTCGATCAGGCCCGGCGCGCCGCCGATGGCCTTCTTGACCGGCGAGGTCACCGTGGGCAGGTGCGCGAAGCGCTCCTTGTCCCGGACCTCGACGTCGGCGGCGAGGATGATGGCCTCGGCCTCGTCGAGCTGGGCCTGGGTGAACGGCGTCGAGCCGGCCGAGCCCTGGGTCTCGACCACGATCTCGTGGCCCGCCTCCTCGGCGGCGACCTCGAGGGCCTCGGCGGCCATGTAGGTGTGCGCGATGCCCGTGGGGCACGCGGTGACGGCGAGGAGCTTCATGCTCCCACCTCCTGCTGGATGAAGGTCGCGACGGCGGCCGGGTCGGTGGCGTTGCGGAGCTCGTTCTTGAACGAGGCACGGACCAGGCGACGGGCCAGCGCGGCGAGCACCGTCATGTGGTCGGTGTTCCCGCCCTCGGGGGCGGCGATCATGAAGATGAGGTCGGCGGGGCCGTCCTCGGCGCCGAAGTCGACACCCGACGGCGCCCGGCCGAAGGCCAGGGTCGGCTCGGTGACGGCCGCGGAGCGGCAGTGCGGGATGCCGATGCCGCCCTCCAGGCCGGTCGGCATCTGGGCCTCGCGGGCCTCGATGTCGGCGAGGAACCGGTCGAGATCGGTGACCCGGCCGGCCTTCACCAGGCGCTCGGCGAGCGCGGTGACGGCGGTCTTCCGGTCGGCCGACGGCACGTCGAGGTCGACCAGATCAGCGGTGATCAGGGCAGTCATGCGGCATCTCCGGTGAGGGCGAGGGTGACGTCCGGCGTGGGGGCCAGTTCGACGTCGTCGATTCGGATGTCGGCCGGACCCGGCGTGGCGGAACCGGGCAGTCGGCAGGCGGCGGCGCCGTAGGCCACGGCCTGCCGCAGGGCGTCGGGTCCCTCCCCACCCGCGGCCAGGAACCCGGCCAGGGTGGAGTCACCGGCGCCCACCGTGCTGAGCACGGTGATCGGAGGGGTCCGGGCGTGGTACTCGCCGGACCGGTCGACCAGCAGGGCGCCACCGGCACCCAGGCTGACCAGGACCGCGCCGATCCCGCGGGCACGCAGCTCGCGGGCGGCCAGCAGCACGTCGCCGAGGCTGCCCAGGGGGCGCCCGACGAGCTCGGCCAGCTCGGCGTGGTTGGGCTTCACGAGGTCGGGGGCCGCCGCGACGGCGTGGTGCAGCGGCGCGTCCGAGGTGTCGATCGCGACCTTCAGGCCGGGACGGCGGCAGCGCCGGGTCAGCTCGGCGTGGAAGTCGTCGCCGACCCCCGGGGGGAGTGACCCGCAGCTGATCAGCCAGGTGGCGCCGGCGCCGAGGGCGCAGGCGCGCTGGAACAACGCCTCGACCTCGTCGGCGGACAGTCGCGGGCCCGGCTCGTTGATCTTGGTGGTGACGCCGTCCGGCTCGACCAGGGTGATGTTGACCCGGGTGGCCTCGGCGACGGGGACGGCGACGGTCGTGACGTCGGTCGGCTCCAGCAGCGCCGCGAGGCGCTCACCGGGTGTGGCGCCCGACGGCATCAGGGCCACCGCCCGGTGCCCGGCCGAGGCCAGCGCACGGGCGACGTTGACGCCCTTGCCGCCGGGGTCGACCCGGACGGACCCGGCGCGGTGCACCTCGCCGCGCACCAGGTGCGGCAGCGCGATCGTCCGGTCCAGGCTCGGGTTCGGGGTGACCGTCACGAACATGGGCGGGGTCGGGAGCGTGCGGGGGGTCATGCGCGTACCACCTTCGGGCCGGCGGCCTCCAACTCGGCGGCGTCCGCCGCGTCGAGGCCGGTGTCGGTGATCAGCGTGTCGACCTCGGCCAGCGTGCCGAAGCGGACGAACTGGTCGGAGCCGAACTTGCTGGCGTCGGCGAGGACGACGGTGCGGCGGGCGGCGCGCAGCATCGCCCGCTTGGTCGCGCCCTCGCCGGTGTCCGGTGTGGTGAGGCCGCGCGCCACGGAGAAGCCGTTGGTCCCGATGAAGGCGACGTCGATCGTGAGACCGGCCAGCACCTCGGTGCCCCAGTCGTCGACGGTGGCCAGCGTCGTCCCGCGGACCCGGCCGCCGAGCAGCCGCAGGTCTACGTTCGGGCGCCCGGCCAGCGAGGACGCGATCGGCAGCGAGTTGGTGACGACGGTGACGTCGCGCTCGCGGGGCAGGGTGCTCGCGAGCCGGGAGGTCGTGGTCCCGGCGTCGAGCAGGACGGTCGCGGCGGTGCCCAGCTCGGCGAGGGCGGCCTTGGCGATCCGCTCCTTCTCCGCGCCGAACTGGCTGTCGCGCTGGCCGACCCCGGGCTCGAAGTTCAGCAGGTCCGACGGGATCGCCCCGCCGTGCACCCGCCGGACGAGGGACTGGCGCTCCAGGGCCCCGAGGTCCCGGCGGATGGTCTCGGGGGTGACATCGAGCTCCTCGGCGACAGCGGCCACGTCGACCCGGCCCCGGTCCCGGGTCCGGTCGAGCAGCCACTGCTGACGCTCCGCTGCGTACATCTTTGTTCGCTCCCGCTTCGATGCTTGCTTGTGTCTGAGTATGTGGGTTTTACTGTGTTTGTCAACGGGTCACGTCGACGTAACCCCGGGAGCCACTCATGCCGAGCACGACCGCCCTCATCGGAATCCCCGCCAGCCCCGGC
>NZ_JAMXSG010000219.1:0-10043 GCF_024124365.1 Pseudonocardia sp. McavD-2-B | reverse complement strand
GGCCCGGGTAGCCCGGTCGCTCCGGCGCCCGGCGGTTCCGGGACCGTCCCGGCAGAGCCCGGCGCCCCGGTCGGGGGTGCGCCCCCGGGGTCGCCCGGCACCCCACCGGGCGATGTGGACCCGGGCGGGCCCGCCACACCCGGTGCGGGCACGAGCCCGTCGGACCCCGGCGGTTCCGGCGCGGGTCAGCCCTCCGACGGCGGCTCGGGACCCGGCACCGCGCCGGGCCCCGAGCCCACGGCGGGATCCGGTCCCACCTCGGGTCCGGGCACCGCACCGGGATCGGGGTCGGGATCCGGCACGGGTACCGGGAACGGTGCCCCGGACGCGACCGGCACCGGACCGGACGAGGGCGCGGGCACCGGCGGCCCGTCGACCGGCACCCCGCAGGCGGGCAACGCCGACAGTCGCGGCAGGGACGGCGACAACAGAACCGGCGGCGCCGACGGCGGCAGCACCGGCGGCCGCGGCACCACGACCCCACCAGGGGCCTGAGTCCGGAGGGCCGACGGACGTGCGGCGGGCGACTCGGCCCGCCGCCGGCGCCTGTTCCCGCAGGACGTCGGTGTGCCCGCGGCGATGCGCGGGGCCTGCCGGTGCAGCCGGCGCACCGTGACCGGGCGCGACGACCATCACGGAGGAGGGATCGCCCACGACGGCGGCCCTACGACCGTGGTCGGACGGCGCAGATCGTTCCCCGCTCCGACGCGCCCGGGGCGCCCCGGCCCGCACCGTTGCGGCATGACTACGACAGACCGGGTCCCCGTCCCACCGTCGGCGCCACCTGCCGGACCGGACAGCGGGTCGTGGCCGCGCGGCCGGCACCGTCCCGGGCGCGCCCGGGTGGCCGGTATCGACGCCGCCCGCGGCCTCGCCGTGCTCGGCATGATCGTCGCGCACGTCGCCGTCGCCGCGGGGTCGTCCTGGCTGGTCCAGGCGGTGAACGGGCGCGCGGCGGTGCTGTTCGCGGTGCTAGGTGGGGTGTCGCTGTCCCTGATGGCCGCGCCCGTCCTCGCCGCGCCGACCGCGCGGAACCGGGTGTGGCTGCGCCGCCGGATCGCGGTCCGCGGACTGCTCCTGGTGGTCCTCGGGCTGCTCCTGGCCGAGATCAGCAGTGGGCCGATGGTCATCCTCGTCGTCTACGGGGTGCTGTTCTGGCTGCTCCTGCCGGTGCTGTTCGCCCCGGCCCGGGCGCTGGCGGTCGCCGCCGCGGTCTGGGCGGTCGCCGGGCCGCTGCTGTCCTGGGTGCTGCGCGCCCGGTTCGGGTCCCCGACCGACGCCGACGGGCAGACGGTGCTCGGCGCGACCGTGCACCTGTCCGACCTCACCTCGCCCGCCGGTCTCGTGCACGCGCTCGACACGGTGCTGCTCAGCGGCGCCTACCCGGTCCTGACCTGGATGCCGTTCCTGCTGCTCGGGATGGCGGTCGGCAGGCTCGACCTGCGTACGGCGGGCACCGGGCTGGTCGCCGGCGGGGCCGCCGGTGCGGTGCTCGGCTACGGCGGGTCCTGGCTGGCGCTGGACGTCCTGGGCGGCCGCGACGCGCTCCTCGCGTCGGTCGCGCCCCTCGCCGACCGGCTCGGTGTCCCCGCCGAGCTCGCGCTGCAGCTGCTCGGCGGCAGCGCCCTGGGCACGGTCGCCACCACCACGCCCGCCTGGCTGCTCGCCGCGACCCCGCACAGCGGCAGCCCGTTCGACGTCGTCGGCGCCGCCGGGGTCGCGGTCGCCGTGCTCGGCCTGTGCCTGCTCGCCGCCCGGTACGGGGGTCGGCTGCTCGCCCCGCTCACGGCGACCGGCGCGCTCGCGCTGACCCTCTACGCCGGGCACATCGCGTTGCTCGCCTCGCTCGGCGAGTGGCCGCAGACCGCGCCGTGGGCGGCGACGGCGCTGGTCGCGGGCCTGGCCGTGGCCTCCGCGTGGGCCTGGCGCGGGCTCGTCGGGCGCGGTCCGCTGGAGGCGCTGGTGCACAGCGTCTCCGTGCGCGCGGCCGATTCTCCGCCCACGGTCGGAGACCGGGGATCGGCCCCCGCTCCGATGCCCGGCGGGTCCGCCGCGCGGGAGGCTCGGGACATGCAGAACGGCACGCCGGGCCGCGCGCCCGACACGATCGGGTACCGGGGATCATCGGACCCGGCGTGGGAGGAGGCACGATGAGCATCGCGACCCGGATGCGGGACTCCCTGCGTCGCCTGCCCACGCTGCGGTCGACACCTGCCGAGGCACCCACGCTGGTCGAGCGGGCCGTGGCCCTCGGGCGGCGCAACCCCGTCGTCGTCGACGCCGTGCTGGCCGCGCTGCTCATCTGGGTCGCGGTCAGCTGGACCCTCGAGGGCAAGGGCGTCCGCTCGGACATGCGGATCGAGGCGCTCGTCGTCTCGGTGCTGGCGGCGCTGCCGGTGCCGCTGCGCCGCGTGTACCCGATGCCCGCCGCGATCGCGACCGCACTCGTCGCCCTGGTCTGCTCCTTCGCGCTGCCCGGCACGATGGCCGCGTACCTGCTGCCGTCGCTGGTCATGGGGTACTCGGCCGTGGCCTACGGGCCCCGCTGGGCCGGCTGGCTGGCGCTGGTCGTGCTCACGGTCGGGGTGTTCGGACCGTTCGTCGCGCGCGGCCCCGCGGCGCTGTTCGCCTCCCCGGACATGACCCCGCTGGTGGTGCTGGCCCTGTTCGGCGCGATGGCGACGGTCCCGCTGCTGGTGTGGCTGCTCGGGTCGCTGCGCCGCGCCGCCCACCGCCGCACCCTGGACCTGCGCGAACGCAACCGACTGCTGCAGGAGGCCCGCCGCCAGGAGGTCCGCCTCGAGCTGCTGGCCGAGCGGTCGCGGATCTCCCGCGAGGTGCACGACGTCGTCGCCCACTCGTTGTCCGGGATCATCGCCCAGGCCGACGGCGGCCAGTTCGCCGCGCAGCGCGACCCGGCGAAGGCCGTCGAGGTGCTCTCCGGCATCGCGTCGACGGGCCGGTCCGCGCTGTCCGACGTCCGCGGGCTGCTGTCGATGCTGCGCGACACCGGCCCGGACGACGACACCGACACCGACCCGGCGCGTCCGCAGCCCGGCGCCGGCGACGTCCCCGCACTCGTCGAGCAGGTCCGCACCGGCGGCCTGCCGGTCGACCTGCGGACCATCGGCACCCCGCGGGAGCTCCCGACCGGCCCCGGCCTGACCGTCTACCGGATCGTGCAGGAGTCGCTGACCAACGTCATCAAGCACGCCGGGCCCGGCGTGCCCACCCACGTCGACCTGCGGTGGACCACCGACGAGCTGACCGTGCGCGTCCACGACGAGGGAGCCCGCGGCCCCGTCCCCACCCCACCGCGCGGCGGCCACGGCCTGACCGGCATGCGGGAGCGCGCCGCCCTGCACGGCGGCTCGGTCGAGGCCGGTCCGCACGCCGACGGCGGCTGGACGGTCCGGCTGCGCCTGCCCCTCACACCCCCGGCCCGAGGAGAACGGTGAACCCCGTACGACTGATGCTCGTCGACGACCAGGAGCTGGTCCGCACCGGCTTCGCGATGGTGCTCGACTCGTGCGACGACCTCGCCGTCGTCGCTCAGGCCGGTGACGGGGAGGCCGCGCTCGCCGAGCTGGACCGCACCGAGGTCGACGTCGTGCTGATGGACGTGCGGATGCCCCGCCTCGACGGCATCGCCGCCACCCGCCGGGTCGTCGCCGAGCACCCCGGGGTGCGGGTCCTGGTGCTCACCACCTTCGACCTCGACGAGTCCGTCACCGAGGCCATCGCCGCCGGTGCCAGCGGCTTCCTGCTCAAGGACGTGTCCCCGCAGGACCTGATCGAGGCCGTCCGCACCGTGCACCGCGGCGACTCGGTCGTCGACCCCGTCTCCACCCGGCGGCTGCTGCGCGCCACCCGGCCGCTGCTCACCGCACCCGAGCCGGCCGCCGCGGAGCCGTCGGTGGACGCCGTCGCCGCGCTCGCCGACCTGACCCCGCGGGAGCGGGAGGTGCTCGTCCTCGTCGGCAACGGCCGGTCCAACGCCGAGATCCGGGCCGACCTCGTCGTCTCCGAGGCGACGGTGAAGACCCACATCGGGCACCTGCTCGCCAAGACGCAGTCGCGTGACCGGGTACAACTCGTCGCGCTGGCGTTCCGGGCCGGCCTGGTCAGCTGAGCGGCGTGGTGAAGCCGGGGTGGTCGCGCAGGTTGACCTGGTCGCAGGTCAACGCGAACGCGTCGACCTCCTCCGCCGAGGGCGGGGTCGCCCGCGCCGCGAACTCCGCCAGCCCCCGGAAGTAGCGCTCCCGCGGTGCGCCGGGCACGAACAGGATGAGGAACCGCGCGTCGCTGTCCGGGCCGGTGCGGAACGCGTGCACCCCCCGGTGCGGGACGTGCACCAGGTCGCCCGGCCCGGCTTCGGTCCAGGTGCCGCCGGTCATGACCCGCAGTGCACCGTCGAGGACGTAGAAGCTCTCGGTGAACCCGGTGTGCAGGTGCGGCAGCGCACCGGGGGAGTCCGCCGGGATCCACGACTCGAACAGCCCGAACCCGCCACCGACCTCCGCGCCGGGTGCGGCGAACCGGGTCCACGAGCCGGTCGGGGAGGTCACGGCGCGTTCGGTGGTCGTGGCGGGGCGCCACACCGCGCCGGGCTCGGGGAAGCTCACGCACCGAACGTAGCGGTCCGGCGACCGGGCGTCCCGGCGCGGCGGCCGGTCTCCACCCGCGCGGGCCGTGGGGGAGCACCGGGGCGGCGAGGGCCCCTCGGTATCGTCGTGGGCGCTGCCGGAGGCGTCCGGCCGTGGTCGGAGCGGAGAGGTGGGGTGAGGCACGTGCGCGTCCTCGCCCCGATGGCGTTGCTGGTCCTGGCCCTGGTGCTGTGCGCGGGCCCCGCCGTCGCGACCGCCCCGGGCGCCCACGGCGCCGCCCCGGCGGTCGTCGTCGGCTCGGACTGCTCGCAGCACCCGCTCACGCTGATGCACGCAGGGGACTGCGAGCAGGCCCCCCGCCGCGACGACGACGTGCCCGCCCCGTCGCTGCTGCCGGTCGCCGTGGTCGCCGTCCTGGCGGCCGGGCACACCGGCACCGCGCCGCCCGCCGCACCGGAACGGACGCTGTGCGCGCCGTCGCCGGTGGAACACCTCTGCGTGGACCGCAACTGAGGCGTGCGGTCACCCCGCCACCGCGTCCCCGCACCCGTTCCGACCCGGCCACCGCGCCGGGCCCCGTGGAGGAAGACTCCCGATGACCCGCAACGTCAAGATCTCCCTGGCCGTCGTCGGCGCGTTCGCGCTGATCGTGGCCGCGCTGCTGTTCGCGACGCGACCCGGCACCCCGGAGACCGGCGCCGCCGCCGGTGCGCCCGACAGCCTCGTCACCGCCGACGCCGCCCGCCTCAACGACGCCCCGAACGCCTCGGCCACCCTGGTCGAATTCGCCGACTTCCAGTGCCCCGCCTGTGGCCAGGTCCAGCCGATCATGGACCAGCTGGTGCAGCAGTACGGCGACCGCGTGCAGTTCGTGTTCCGCAACTTCCCGCTGCCGATGCACCAGAACGCCGAGGCCGCCGCGCTCGCCGGCGAGGCCGCCCGCGCCCAGGGCGCGTTCCACCCGATGTACGAGCGCCTGTTCCAGACCCAGCGCGACTGGTCCGAGTCCCCGGACGCGGCGACGGTGTTCCGCGGCTACGCCCAGGATCTCGGCCTCGACCTGAACGCCTACGACGCCGCCGTCGCCGACCCGGCGACCGCCGCGAAGATCCAGGCCGACAAGGACGCCGGGCTCGCCGCGGGCGTCGAGGGGACCCCGACGATCTTCGTCAACGGTGAGAAGGTGCAGCTCCGCTCGGTGCAGGACATCACCGACGCCCTCGACGCCGCGGTGAACCGGTGAGCGTCCCCTCCACGGCGCGGACCGAGGAGTTCTCCCGTGTCACCACCGGCGCCCCGGCCGTGCCGGGGCCGGTACCGCGGTTCCTGCCGTGGCTGCTCGTCGTCGGCGGCGTGCTGGGGCTGATCTCGGCGTTCACGCTGACCGTCGAGCGTATCGAGCTGCTGATCGACCCGGCCTACACGCCGTCGTGCAGCATCAACCCGGTGCTGTCCTGCGGGTCGGTCATGACGACCCCGCAGGCGGCGTTCTTCGGGTTCCCGAACCCGCTGCTCGGGATCGGGGCGTTCGCGGTCGTGGTGACGACGGGTGCGGCCCTGCTGGCCGGGGCCCGCTTCCCGCGCTGGTGGTGGGTGGGGCTGACGGCCGGGTCCGCGCTCGGCGCCCTCTTCGTGCACTACCTCATCGTCCAGAGCCTGTACCGGATCGGCGCGCTCTGCCCGTACTGCATGGTCGTGTGGGCCGTGACGATCCCGATCTTCTGGTACGCGCTGCTCGCGACCCTGGACGCCCTCGGCGGCGGCGCGCGTGCGCTGCACACCCGGCTCACCGGCTACCACGCGGTGCCGGTGGTGCTGTGGTTCCTGGTGGTCGTCGGGCTGATCCTGCAGCGTTTCTGGACCTACTGGTCCTCGCTGCTCTGAACCGGCCCGCGGGGCCGGGGACGTGCGTCCCCGGCCCCGCGACGGTCAGCGCTCGCCGGTGGTCCGTTCCTCCGCGACCCGCTCCCGGGCCGCCGGCTCCCCGGCGGGCCGCTCCTCGAGGGCCCGGTCCTCGGAGCGGGCCGCGCCGTCGTCGGGGGTCCCGCCCAGCTCGGACTTCAGGATGCGGGTGGACCGGCCCACCGAGCGGGCCAGGTCGGGCAGCTTCTTCGCGCCGAACAGCAGCACGACGACCAGCAGGACGACGAGCAGCTGGGTCGGTCCGGGTGGGGTCATCGGATCCTCTCCTTCTCCTGCCGGGAGTCCGCGGCGCGGATCCCCAGCACGTGACGCAGGTACAGCGGCCGCGTCGCGGCCACACACGACAGGAACGGCAGCACGACGGCGGCCAGCAGCGGCCACACCGCGGGCGGTGGCGCCGCCATCCCGAACAGGGGGGCGAGCGGGGTGAACGGCATCGCCAGCCCGGCCAGGACCACGGCCGTCACCGTCGCCACCACCGGCCGGGCGGCGCGCCCGGCCCGCGTCCGCAGCAGGGGCAGCACCAGGACCTGGGACAGCACCCCCTCCATGAACCAGACGGCCTGGAACACCGCCTGCTCCTGCGGGGTGTCCAGGCCCAGGAAGCGCCACACCGCCCAGAACGTGACCAGGTCGAACGCCGAGGCCAGCGGCCCGAGGACCGCCATGCACCACAGCATCCCGCGGGTGTCCCAGCGCCGGGGCCGCGCCGTCCAGCCCGGCTCGACCCGGTCGAACGACAGCGACAGCGCGGCCACCCCGAACAGCACGCCCTGCAGCAGCAGCTGTGCGGGCAGCAGCGGCAGGAACGGCAGCACCGCCGAGGCGACCAGCACCGACAGGGCGTTGCCGACGTTCAGCGCCGCGGTCACGGTCAGATAGCGGGTGGCGCGGCCCAGGGTCCGCCTGCCCTCCTCGACCGCGGAGACGACGACGTCGGGGCTGCGGTCGGCCAGCACGATGTCCGCGGCCGCCCGGGCGGCGGGCACCGCCCCGTCGACGCCGATCCCGACGTCGGCGATCCGCAGCGCGCCGACGTCGTTGAGGCCGTCGCCGAGGAACCCGACGGTGTGCCCGCGGGCCTGCAGCGCGGCGACGACCCGCTCCTTCTGCAACGGCCCGAGCCGGGTGAACAGGGTGGTGCGCGCCACCGCTCGGGCCAGCGCGACGTCGTTGAGTGCGTCGAGCCCGGCGCCGTCGAGCACCCCGGTGACGGCGATCCCGGCCCGCGCGCACACCTGCTCGGCGACGGCGGTGTCGTCGCCGGTCAGGACCTTCACCGCGACGCCCTGCTCGGCGAAGCGCTCCACCGCGCGGGCCGCGGACTCCCGCACCGGGTCGACCATCCCGACGAAGCCCAGCAACAGCAGGTCGCGCTCGGGGTCGTCGTCGTCACCGGCGCCGAGCGGACGCAGCAGCGGCGTCCGGCGGGTGGCGACGGCGACGACCCGCAGCCCGGTCGCGCGGTGCCCGGCCGCGGCGTCGGCGGCCGCGGTCCGCAGCGACGCGGTCAGCTCCACGGCCCCGCCGTCGCGGGCGACCCGGGTGCAGCGGGGGAGCACGGTGTCCGGGTCGCCCCGCACGATCACCAGCTCACCGGGGTCGTGCGCGTCGCGCAGCACCATCGCCGAGCGCCGCCGGGAGTGGTCGAACGGCAGCTCCTCGACCCGGGTGAGCAGGCCGTGGGCCAGCAGCGCCGACCCGTCCCGGTCGGCGGCGGACACGGCGTCGTCGAGGCCGTCGCGCGGGGTGGTCTGGAAGCGCACCGCGACCGCGGCCGCGTCGGCCGGGGCGGGGTCGGGGCGGCCGTCGACGTCGACGGAGTGGGTGAACACCACCCGGTCCTCCGTGAGCGTGCCGGTCTTGTCCAGGCAGGCGACGTCGATCGAGCCGAGGTCGTGGATGGCCTCCGGGCGGGTCACCAGCACCCCGGACTCGCGCAGCCGGGCCGCGCCGCGCAGCAGCGTGGTCCCGACGATCAACGGCAACAGCTCCGGGGCCAGGCCGACCGTCACGACGACGGCGAACAGCAGCGCCTGCCGCACGTCACCGGACACCTCGACGTTCACCAGCAGCACCAGCGGCGCCGCGAGCAGCATGCAGCGCACCAGCGCCCGCCGCACCGACCGCAGTCCCCGGTCCACCTCGGACTCCGGACGGGGACGGCGGCCGCGCCCGGCCAGCTCCTCGGTGTGGGTGTGCGCCCCGGTGGCCAGCACGACCGCCGTCGCGGTGCCGCGGACCACGGTGCTCCCGGCGAACAGCAGCGCCGGGAGCGCGGTGAGCGGGCGGTCGTCGGTCCCTGCCCGCGACGGCCGTCGCCGCGGCGCCGGGCGCGGCTCCCGCGACGACGGGGGCGCCTTCGTCACCGGTAGCAGCTCCCCGGACAGCGACGACTGGTCGACCAGCAGGTCCCGGGCGTGCAGCAGCCGCGCGTCGGCCGGGACGGGGTCGCCCGCGCCGAGCAGCACGACGTCGCCGGGCACCAGGTCCTCCGGCGGCACCTCGCTGTCCCGCGGTGCGGTCCCGGGCGCCGGGCGGCGGCGGACCGTCACGGTGGTCGCGGCGTGCGCGCGCAGCTCCCGCGACAGCCGGTCGCTGCGGGCGGCGTGCCACAGGCGCAGCCCGACGCCGAGCGCGGCGACGACGAGCACCAGCGTCGCGCTGCCGGGGCTGCCCGCGACGGCGAGCAGCACCCCGAGCACGGTCATCAGGCCGGAGAACGGGCCGGCGAGCGCGCGGCGGGCCCACACGGCCGCGCCCGGGCGCCGGACGGCATCGGTGGCGTTGTCACCGTGGGCGTGCAGGCGCAGTGCGGCGGTGTCCTCGCACAGTCCGCGGCGCGCGGACTCCAGGCCCCGGAGCAGCGCGAACGCGTCGGCGCCCGCCCAGTGCCGCAGTGCGGGCTCGCCGGGCGTGACGGGCGGATCGGCCGGCGGGGGCGGTGGTCGCGCCGCGGCACCGTCGCGCCCGATCGTCCGGTCCAACGGTGCCCCTCCGGTCCCCGGCACCGCGCCCGGCGCCGCCCGGTACGGTAACAGTTGCGTAAGTGACGCAACTGTCTGGAGGCCCGGTGGAGACCGCCCCCGAGGACCCGCAGCCCCTCGACCCCGAGCTGCTGGCGGACGCGGCCGCGGCGTTCGGGATGCTCGCCGCGACCTCGCGGCTGCAGATCGTCTGGCTGCTCGCCGACGGCCCGCGCGACGTCGGCACCCTCGCGACGACCCTCGGCCAGCCGGTGGCGACGGTGAGCCAGCACCTGGCGAAGCTCAAGCTCGCCGGGCTGGTCCGTGCCCGCCGCGAGGGCCGCCACCAGATCTACGTCATCGCCGACGCCGGCGTGGTCGAGGTGGTCCGGACCGTGGTGGCCGCGCAGGACCGCAGGCGTGAGCCGGGCGGCGTCCGCGGGCGGGGGATCGCGTGACGCCGCCGCCGGGTCCGGTGCCCCCGGACCGTCCGCGTCCGGACCGGGCCGGGGCACCCCGTGTCCCCGGCGTCCCGCCGGCTCCGGGC
>NZ_JAMXSG010000218.1:0-10081 GCF_024124365.1 Pseudonocardia sp. McavD-2-B | reverse complement strand
GGACGTCCAGCATGGGGGCGTGGGGGGGGAGGTCGGACCCGCTCACGGCGGGACCGGGGTCGGACATGGCGCCATCCTGCCACGCCGCCCCGTCAACCCGCCGTGAGCGGCGCGGGTCAGCGGCCGTCGTCGCGGTAGAGCGACCCGTGCGGGATCGTCACCTCGTTCGGGTCCAGCGGCGGCTGGACGGCCCGGTATCCGCCGGTGGCCTGCGCGGGGCGGTACCCGCCGGTGCCCTGCGGCCCGGGCCTGCGCCCGGTCCCGAACAGGTCCGGACGCCCGTCGGCCCCGACCGCGGGCTGGGTGCCGGTCAGCCCGGTGTTGCCGAACAGCTCGCCGGCCTGGCGGCTGGTCTGCGGACGCTGCTGCCCCGGGTTCGGCCGGGGCTGCGGGCGCGGCTGCGAGCGGTGCCGACCGGAACCCTCGGCCCCGCGCCGGGGGATCCCGATGAGGTCCTCGGCGGGCACGGCGGTCGGCTTCGGCGCCTCCTTCGGCGCGGTGGTCGCGCGCACCGCACCGGCACCGGTGAGCGAGCGGACCTCCATCTCGGCGTAGCGGGCGGCGTTGAACCGTTCGCGGCCACCGAGGAAGGTGCCGATGATCCCCAGGACGAAGGACACCGGGATCGACACCAGACCGGGGTTGGACAGCGGGAAGAACGCGAAGTCCGCGTTCGGCACCATCGAGGTCGGGGACCCGGACACGGCCGGGGAGATCACGATGAGGCCCACGCAGACGGTCACTCCGCCGTAGATGCTGCACAGCGCGCCGGTCGTGTTGAACCGCTTCCAGAACAGCGAGAACAGGATGGTCGGCAGATTCGCCGACGCGGCGACGGCGAACGCCAGCGCGACCAGGAAGGCGACGTTCTGGCCGTTGGCGACGATCCCGCCGCCGATCGCGACCAGGCCGATGACCAGCGCGGTCGTCCGGGCGACCTTCACCTCGGCCTCCGGCGTCGCGTTGCCGCGGCGGAGCACGTTGGCGTAGACGTCGTGGGCGAACGAGGCCGACGCGGTGATCGTCAGACCGGCGACGACCGCGAGGATCGTCGCGAACGCCACCGCCGAGATGAGGCCGAGCATGATCTCGCCGCCGAGTGCGTAGGCCAGCAGCGGCGCGGCGTCGTTCTGGTTCGCACGGGTGATCGTCCCGGGCGGCAGCAGCGCCGTCGCGCCGTAGCCGAGCACCAGCGTGAACAGGTAGAAGATGCCGATCAGCCAGATCGCCCAGACCACCGAGCGCCGGGCCTCCTTGGCCGAGGGCACCGTGTAGAAGCGCATCAGGATGTGCGGCAGGCCCGCGGTGCCGAGCACCAGCGCCAGCCCCAGCGAGATGAAGTCGATCTTGTTCGTGTACTGCAGGCCCGGGTTCAGGATGGCCTCGCCGCGCTCGGAGTTCTCGGTGGCCTGCTCCAGCACCGCGGACAGGTTGAACCCGTAGCGGCCCAGCACCCAGGTCGTCATGACCGCGGCGCCGGTGAGCAGCAGCCCGGCCTTGATGATCTGCACCCAGGTGGTGCCCTTCATGCCGCCGAACAGCACGTAGACGACCATCAGGCCGCCGACGACGACGATCACCAGCGCCTGCGACAGCGTGTCGGTCTTCGGGATCTGCAGCAGCAGCGAGATCAGCCCGCCGGCCCCGGCCATCTGCGCGATCAGGTAGAAGAGCGAGACGACCAGCGTCGAGGTCGCTGCGGCCGCGCGGACCGGGCGCTGGCGCATCCGGAACGCCAGGACGTCGCCCATCGTGAAGCGGCCGGTGTTGCGCAGCAGCTCCGCGACGAGCAGGAGCGCCATCAGCCAGCCGACGAGGAAGCCGATGGAGTAGAGGAAGCCGTCGTAGCCGTAGAGCGCGATGGCCCCGGCGATGCCGAGGAACGAGGCCGCGGACAGGAAGTCACCGGCGATCGCGGTGCCGTTCTGCGGGCCGGTGAACGCGTGGCCGCCGGTGTAGTAGTCGGCACGCGTGGCGTTCGTGCGGCTGACCCGCAGCACGATCATCAGGGTCACGATCACGAACAGCAGGAAGAACCCGAGGTTCGCGGCGACCGAGCCGACCGACTCGGCCTGGGCCAGTACCGACGTGGTCATGCGCGGACCTCCGCCTGCTCGACCCGGGCGCGCAGCTCGGTGGTCGGGCCGTCGATCTCACGCTCGGCGAACCGGACGTACAGGGTCGTGATCAGGAACGTGGAGACGAACTGGCCGAGGCCGACGAGCAGCCCGACCGTGATCGTCCCGACGACCCGGATGGACATGAAATCTGGGGCGTAGCTGGCGAGACCGACGTACGCGAGGTACCAGGCGAGGAAGATCGCGGTCATCGGGAACACGTAGCGCCGGAGTCGGCTGCGGTACGCCCGGAACTCGGGACTCGCCTGGATCTGCTGGTAGATCGTGCCGGCCGAGCGCTCTGCGGGGCTGCTCATGGCGCCGGTTCCTTTCGGGTCGTGCTGCGGGGAGCCGGGCCGCGTCGTGGCCGGGGGACCGCGGCGCGCCCCCGGGGGACACACTTCACCCGGAACAACGACGGGGTATCGCATCGGGGAACGTCGTTGCGTGCCGTTACCGACGAAGAACCCCGGTCCGGACGAATCGACCCGTCCGAACGGTCACGCTGTGTAGACCCATTCGGGGGAGACCCGTCAGGCCCTGTCGTCCAATCGGTCCCGCATGAGACCCAGTCGTTCGGGTGCGTGCAGGCGCAGCAGCACCTGGCCGGCGTCGGCGGGGCGGCGCGCGCGGGTGAAGTTGGAGACCAGCGCCATCGTCGCGAACGCCAGCGGCACGCTGACGATCGCCGGCCGGTACAGCAGGACCCCGATCCAGCCGGCCGACGTGCCGAGCCCGGAGACGTCGGCGCCGGCCAGCGCGGCGACGACCGCCCCGGCCGACACCACCCCGCCGACGACGACCCCGGCGATCGCGCCGACGTCGGTCAGCCCGCGCCACCAGATGCCCAGCACCAGCAGCGGGCAGAACGTGGACGCGGCGACGGCGAACACGAGCGCGACGGCCTCGGCGAAGTTCAGGCCGGTCGGCACGAGCGCGACGACGGTCGGCGGCACCCCGGCGAGCACCGTCGCCAGCGGGAAGCGCCGGGTCATCCGGCCGTGGCGGGGCAGCACGTCGGTGGACACGACGCTGGCCAGGCTGACCAGCAGGCCCGACGCCGTCGACAGGAACGCGGCCCACGCCCCCGCGGCGACGAGGCCGCCCACCAGCGCACCGAGCAGCCCGCTGCCCAGGATCGCGGTCGGGAGCAGCAGCACCGCGGCGTCGGTGCGGCCGGTGACCAGCAGCTGCGGGGTGTAGACCCGCGACAGCACGCCGAGCAGGGTCACCAACAGGTAGAAGCCGCCCAGCATCGCCAGGACGAGTACGGCGCTGCGCCGGGCCGCCCGGCCGTCGGAGTTGGTGTAGAAGCGGCCGAGCACGTGCGGCAGGCCCATGGTCCCGAGGAACGTGGCGAGGATCAGGGAGTAGGTCGCGAGCAGCTGGTGCTGCTCGGAGCCGGTGAAAGGGCGCAGCCAGCTCTCGTCGTCGGTGGGGGCGCCGCGGGTGACCGGTACCGGATCGCCCGCCGCGAAGCGCAGCTCGGTCCCGGCGGTGACCTCGTGGGTGGACCCGGCGACCCAGCGGAGCGGGCCGTCGACGGCCTGCCCGTCGACGGTGCCGCGGGCGACGACGTCGACGGCCAGCCGCGCCTCCAGTGTCACCGGCGTGCCGACCGAGACGGTCGTGGGCTCGCGGAACTCCGGCGGCTCGTCGCGGGCGAAGGTGTGGCCGTCGCCGAGCCACACGGCCAGGCCGATCACGGCGGGCACGGCGAGCGCGGTCAACTTGAACCAGTACTGGAACGCCTGCACGAACGTCACCGACCGCATCCCGCCGAGCGCGACGGTGGCGACCACGATCACCCCGGCCGCGCCGGAGCCGATCCAGTCGGGCAGACCGGTGACGATGCCGACGGTCAGCCCGGCGCCCTGCAACTGCGGCAGCAGGTAGAGCCAGCAGATGACGATGACGACGGCCGTGCACACCTTGCGCAGCACCGGCGAGGCGAGCCGGGCGTCGGCGAAGTCGGGGACGGTGTAGGCGCCCGACCGGCGCAGCGGCGCGGCGACGAACAGCAGCAGGAACAGGTAGCCGGCGGTGTAGCCGACGGCGTACCAGAGCGCGTCGACGCCCTGGACGAGGATCAGCCCCGCGATGCCGAGGAACGACGCCGCGGACAGGTACTCGCCGGAGATCGCGCCGGCGTTGAGCCGAGACGGCACCGACCGGGACGCGACGAGGAAGTCCGAGGTCAGCCGTGTCCGGTGGGCGACGGAGCCGATCACGGCGGACGCCACCGCCACCAGGACGATCGCGACCAGCGACAGGATCGCGGTCAGGCTCATCGATCGGCCACGTCGTCGGCGAAGTCCTGTTCCGCCGCCTCCGCGGAGCTCACGTACCACCAGCCCAGGCCGAGCAGGAACGGGTAGACGAGCACGCCGAGCAGCAGCCAGGGCAACCGGATGCCGAGCACCTCGACCTGACCGATCACCGGGACCGCGATGAACAGCGCGGGCAGCACGCCCAGCCCGATCAGCGCGACGACGCTGACCCGGAGCGCGAGCAGCAGCTGGGTGCGGACCAGTGAGTTGCGCAGCAGGGTGCCGACGGCGCCGGGGTCCTGCACGTCGGACAGCCCGCGCGAGGACTGCGCGGTCGAGCGGCGTTCGGAGAGCACGACGCGGACGCGCCCGGCGCCGGGCCCCGCGCCGTCGGCGTCGTCGAGCTCCTCGACGGCCGCGGGCGGATCGGTCGGCTCCGCGGAGAACGGGCGCGGGCGGGCCCCGGTGTAGGGCGCCGCGGCGGCCGGGGCGAACGGCTCCGGACCGGGCTCGACCGAGGGCTCGGGAGCCGGGGCGACGACGTCGACCTCGGGGGCGCGCCAGATGACCTCGGTGCGTTCGAGGGGGCCGCCGCGCAGCTCGTCGAGCTCCTCGTCGAGCTCGTCCTCGTCGGGGAGGTCGTCGTCCAGCTCGTCGTCGGCACGGTCGGCGGAGTCCGCGAGGCGGTACGGCACCGGTGCGACGGGGCCGCGCCGTCCCGCCGCGGACCAGCGGGTGGGGACCGGACGGGTCTCGGGGGACTCCTCGGGGCGCGGCCGGTCGGCCGGTGCGACGACGGTCGTGTCCCCGGTCCCAGTACGGGCCGGGATCCCGGCGTCGGCCGTGCCGTGGGTGTCGGCCGTGTCCGTGCCACGGGTCGTGTCGGTGCCGGTCGCACTGTCCGTGACGCCTGCCGTGCCGGTCGCGCCCGCGGTCCCGGGGGCGCCGGTCGTGTCGGTGGTGCCCGCCAGGAGCGCGCTGCGGTCGGGGGACCAGGTGTTCGACCACGACGTCGCGCCCGGGACTCGCTGGGGCAGACCGGAGCCGCCGCTCGAGGGGGGCCACTGCTTCCCGCTGTCGGCGACGCCCGGTGCCGGGGTCACCCCCGGGGCGGACGGCCAGCCGTCGCCGGGGCGCACACCCTCCGGGGCGTAGGGATCCGGCACGAGGTTCGCACGGGTCCGGGCCGGGCGGGAGCGGCGGTACGGCGGGCCCCGCGGAGGCGGACGCGCCGCCGCCGTCGGGGAAGGTCGGGATCCGGAACTGGCCGGAGAAGCTGCCGTCCGGCGCGGCCGGGGGCGGCGGCTCCCAGTCCGACGGACGCTTCCGCGCCCAGGCCGCGACCAGCGCCTCCGGCACCCCGACCGCGACGGCACGGGCCCGCAGCACCGCGGCCAGCTTCTCGTCGTGCAGGGCGTGGGCGCTCTCCTTCACCGCGCCGCGCGCGATCCGGTTCCGCATGAACGCCAGCTCGGTGACCGCGGACTGGTACTCGGCGACGGCCTTCGCCGCGGCCGGGCCGGAGCGGCGCCGCACCAGCGTGCGCCAGCCCTTCCGCCGGGACAGCCGGGCCAGCAGGGTCACCTCGCTCGGCGCGATCCAGCCCGCGGCGGCGAAGCCGGGCAGCTGCGCGGCGACGATCCGCGCCTCGCGGCGACGGGCGAACACCACGAGCAGGATCAGCCCGACGAAGATCGGGACCATCACGAACAGGTAGATCTGGAAGAAGCCGCCGGGCGTCGCGGCCAGCACCGACGCGCCGTTCCACAGCGCGTGCAGCACCACCGCGGCGACGTAACCGGCGATCATCGCCAGCACCCGCACCCCGATGCTGCGGCTGGCCACCGCGATCCCGGCGGCGATGCCGATCATGCAGGTGAACAGTGGATGCGCGAACGGCGAGGCGACGCCGCGGACGAACAGCGTCGCGAGCACGCCGGCCGACTCCGGCTCGGACACCGCGCGGCCGAGGTAGAGGATGTTCTCGCTGAACGCGAACCCGGCGGCGACGATCCCGGCGTAGACGACGCCGTCGACGATCCCGTCGAACTCGCGGCGCCGGAACAGCAGCAGCCCGACCAGGAACAGGCCCTTGGTGAACTCCTCCACGACCGGGGCGACCACGACCGGGCCGAACAGGTCGCCCGCGCCGCGCCCGGCGGCCGCGTCGAGCACCGCCGAGGCGCTCGTGTTGATCAGCAGGGCGACCAGCGCGGCGAACCCGGCGCCCCAGAGGAACGCGCCCATCAGCATCCGCGGCGGCTCGGGCTCCCAGCGGTCCACCCAGAGGAACGCCGCCACCACCGGCACGACCGGCAGCAGCGCGGCCAGGGTCCCGACGATCACCCCCGGCGTCCCGATCGCGCGTTGCAGCACCCCGATCGTGATCACCGCGAGCAGGGCCAGCACCACCAGGCCGACGACCGGCAGCAGCACGCCCCGTCGCTTGGCCGACGGCGCCGGCACCGGTGTGTACGGGCGGCCGAGCGTCGGGGACGTCATGACCGTCCAGCGTAGAGAACCGGCCCCGTCCGCGCGGGGGACGCGCCTCAGGTCGAGCGGATCCCACCGTCGGTGTCGTCCGGGTCGTCGGGGGCCCGGCAGCAGTACTCCAGCCAGAACGCGGCGCCGATCAGCAGCAGCGCGCTGACCACACCGATCCCGGCGACGACGCTGTCCCGGAACGCGGCCACCACGACCGCGGCCCGCGGCAGCGTGTGCATCAGCACGGCCACCCACAGCCCGGCGACCACCGCGCCGCCGACCGCGGAGGCCTTGGCGAGCAGCACCGCCCGGGCCGCGACGAGCGGCGGTACCGGGACGGCGCCGTTCCGGCGCTCGATCCGGCGCCGCAGCACGACCCCGCCCGCGGCCTCGGCGGCGGCGAGGACCGTGACGACGACCGCCGCGGCGACCGGCAGCGTCGGCAGCGACCCGTAGGTCAGCTGGACGAGAATGTTGCCGAGCAGGGCCGCGACCACGGCGATCGCGGCGACGTCGCGGACCCGGGTCGGGCGCACGGTCGGGCGCGGGTCGTCGTCCGGGCCGCGGCCCGAGCGCCGTCCGCCCGGTCCGGGCGCGGTCATGCCGGGTCCCGCAGGACGACGTCGTCGCGGCGGTGCACGCCGGCACGGCCGTCCGGGCCGAGACGGTCCAGCAGGTCGGCGACCGGCCCGTGCCCGTGCAGGACGGCCCCGGGCTCGGCGAGCAGCCACGGCAGCAGCACGGTGGCCCGGTCGGGGGTGCCCGGGTGCGGCAGGAGCAGCTCCGGGTCGTCCGAGGTGACCGGGGCGCCGTCGTCGGTCACCTGGACGACGTCGACGTCGAGGGTGCGCGGCCCCCACCGCTGCTCGCGGACCCGGCCCGAGGCGTCCTCGAGTGCCTGCCCCCGGCGCAGCCAGCCCCACGCATCGAGCGCCGGGTCGTCCGCGACCAGCACCGCGTTGAGGAAGTCCGGCTGGTCGGTCACGCCCCACGGCGCCGTCTCGAACACCGGCGACACCGCCACGACGGCCGCCCCCAGGTCCGCGACGACCGTGCGCAGGTGCGCGGCCCGGTCGCCCAGGTTGGAGCCGAGGGACAGGATCGCGCGGGTCACGCCCGGCTCCGGGTCAGGACGACCGCGACGTCGTCGAAGGTCAGCGGGATCGGCGCCGACGGCTTGTGCAGCGTCACCTCGACGGCGGCGACCCGGGCGTCGGAGTCCAGTACGGCCTGTGCGATCTCCCCGGCGACGGCCTCGATGAGATCCCGGGCCGGACCGCCGACGATGCCCGCGGCCAGCTCGGCGAGCTCGCCGTAGTGCAGCGTGTCGGCCAGGTCGTCCGAGGCGGCGGCGGGCGCGAGGTCGGCGTGCACCACCAGGTCGACGACGAACTCCTGGCCGTCGCGACGCTCGTGGTCGAACACGCCGTGGTTCCCGCGGACCCGCAGACCCCGTAGCTCGATCCGGTCGCTCACCGCCCGGTCTCCCGCGGGGTGCGGGGGCGCGAGGCGCCGAGCCGGCAGGCGGCGGCGACCGCGATGGCGTCCATCGTGGACTCGACGTCGTGCACCCGCACGCCCCAGGCGCCCGCGTTGGCGGCGAGCGCGCTGACCGCGGCGGTCGCGATGTCGCGGCCCGGCGGGGTGCGCGGCTCGCCCTCGGCCGAGGCCAGGAGCTCGCCGAGGAACCGCTTGCGCGAGGCCCCGACCAGCACCGGGAACCCCAGGTCGACGAACACGTCGAGCCGGCGCAGCAGCGCCCAGTTGTGCGAGGCGTTCTTGGCGAACCCGAGACCGGGGTCGAGCACGATGCGGCCGGGGTCGACCCCGGCCATCACGGCGTGGTCGACCCGGGCGACGAGCTCGGACCGGACCTCGCCGATCACGTCCTCGTAGCCCGCGAGCTGCTGCATGCCGGCGCTGTGCCCGCGCCAGTGCATGATCACCCAGGGCGTCCGCGACTCGGCGACGACCGCGGCCATCCGCGGGTCGGCCAGGCCGCCGGAGACGTCGTTGACCATCGCCGCACCGGCCTCGACGCAGGCCTCGGCGACCGCGGACCGGGTCGTGTCGACGCTGACCCGCACGCCCGCGGCGACGAGCTCGCGCACCACCGGCAGGACGCGATCCCGCTCGGTCGCGGCGTCGATCCGCTGCGCGCCGGGCCGGGTCGACTCCCCGCCGACGTCGACGAGGTCGGCCCCGGCGTCGCGCATCGCGACACCGTGCGCGACGGCGTGCGACCGGTCGACGTAGCGGCCGCCGTCGGAGAACGAGTCGGGGGTGACGTTCAGGATCCCCATGACCGCGCAGCGGCCGAGCTCCGGCAACGCCCCGCCGGGGGCGACCACGTCACCGCCCCCTGATCAGCGAGAGCGCCTCCGCGCGGGAGGTCGCCGAGCTCTTGAACAGCCCGCGCACCGCCGAGGTGGTGGTGCGCGACCCCGGCTTGCGGATGCCGCGCATGGCCATGCACAGGTGCTCGGCCTCCAGCACGACGATCACCGCGCGCGGGTTCAGCTTGCGCACCAGGGCGTCGGCGATCTGCGCGGTCAGCCGCTCCTGGACCTGCGGTCGCTTGGCGTACAGGTCGACCACCCGGGCCAGCTTGGACAGGCCGGTGACCTGGCCGTCGACGGCCGGGATGTAGCCGACGTGGGCCACCCCGTGGAAGGGCACGAGGTGGTGCTCGCAGGTGGAGAACATCGGGATGTCCTTGACCAGCACGAGCTCGCCGTGGCCCTCGTCGAAGGTCTTCTCCAGCACCGTGTCCGGGTCGACGAACAGCCCGGCGAAGATCTCGCCGTAGGCGCGCGCGACCCGGGCCGGGGTCTCCTTGAGACCCTCGCGGTCCGGGTCCTCCCCGACCGCGATCAGCAGCTCGCGGACGGCGCGCTCCGCACGGTCCAGGTCGATCCCGCCGGGTACGGCCCGAGTCACCCCGGCCGCCACCGCGGCGGACTCCACCGGTCCGGAGCGTCCGTCCGTCGTCGACGTGCTCAGTGTCCTGCCTCCGGGTCGTGTCCGCGTCGCTGCTCGCCGGCGCCGGGGTCGTTCGCACCGCCCGGCGCGCCGTTGCCGTGAGCGCCGTTGCCGTTGCCGCCGCCCGGTCCGCGACCGGGCCAGGGACCGCCCTGGGCGGGGCCCTGCGGCCCGCCCTGCTGCGGCGGCTGCGCCCAGTTCGGCGGCGGCCAGCTCTGCCCCTGCGGG
>NZ_JAMXSG010000217.1:0-10140 GCF_024124365.1 Pseudonocardia sp. McavD-2-B | reverse complement strand
GCCGAGCAGACCGCCCGCATCCACACCGGCGGCCCGGGCGCGGGCACCGCGGTCCTCGGTGCCGGTGCGTTCGGCGCCGCGGGAGCGACCGGTCCGGATGGGCCGGGAGGCCCCGGTGGGCCCGGCGGCCCCGGTGGTGGGGACGGCGACGGGCACGGCGACGGCGAGGGCGGTGACGGCCCGCAGCGCAAGCGCCCGGTCGGACTGATCGTCGCGGCCGCCGCGCTCGGTGTGCTCGTCCTCGGCTACGTCGGCGACCTCGCGCTGAGCTCCGGCAGCGTGCCGCGCGGCGTCGTCGTCGCCGGTCAGCAGATCGGCGGCATGTCGCGCGCCCAGGCCACCGAGACGCTGCAGGCCGCGATCGAGCCCCGCTCCTCCGCGCCGGTGCCGGTCCAGGCCGGTGAGGTCAGCTCCGAGATCGACCCGAAGGCCGCGGGCCTGCAGGTCGACTACGCGCGCACTCTCGACGAGGCGGGCGAGCAGCCGCTGAACCCGATCACCCGGATCTCCTCGTTCTTCACCACCCGCGAGGTCGGGGTGGTCAACTCCGCCGACGACCGCGCCGTGCGCACCGCGCTGGAGCAGATGGCCCCGCTGGTCATGAAGGAGCCCAAGGAGGGCTCGGTCGAGTGGCAGGGAGTCACCCCGACCCCGGTCGCGCCGGAGCCCGGCCAGCAGCTCGACGTCGACGCGGCCGTCGGCGTCGTCGAGGAGCAGTGGGCCTCCGGCGAGCCGGTGCAGCTCCCGCTGATCGTCGAGCAGGCCGTCACGACCCCGGCCGACGTGCAGAAGGCCATCGACGAGGTCGCCAAGCCCGCCGTCGCCGGCCCGCTGACGATCACCGGTGAGGGTGCGAACGCGACCATCACCCCGGAGGACATCACGACCGCGCTCAGCTTCACCGCGGACCCGGAGGGGCCCGTGAAGCTGAAGCCGGTGATCGCGAACAAGACCCTCGAGGACATCGCGCAGCCGCAGCTGGCGAGCACCGAGAAGCCCGGCGTCGACGCCCAGCTCGACTTCGCCGCGACGCCGCCGCGGGTCGTCCCGTCGCAGGACGGGCGCGGCATCGACTACGACGCCACCTTCGCGAACGTGCTGCCCATCCTCACCGGCCAGGGCGAGCGCACGGTCGCGGCGGTCTACGCGAACAAGCCGGCCGAGATCACCACGGCCGACCTGGAGTCGCTGGGCAACGCCACCGAGATCTCGACGTTCACCACCGGCGGGTTCGCCGCCGACTCGGGGCAGAACATCAAGCGCGCCGCCGAGGCCATCAACGGCCAGATCGTGCAGCCCGGCGAGACGTTCAGCCTCAACGGCGTCAGCAACCCCCGCAACGCCGCCAACGGCTACGTCGAGGCCGGCATCATCGAGGACGGCCACCCGGCGCGCGGCGTCGGCGGCGGTGTCTCCCAGCTCGCGACGACGCTGTACAACGCGTCGTACTTCGCCGGCATGACCGACATCGAGCACAAGGAGCACAGCTACTACATCAGCCGCTACCCGGTGGCCCGCGAGGCGACGGTCTTCAACGACCTCATCGACGTCAAGTTCCGCAACGACGGCCCGACCCCGGTGCTGATCCGCACGGCGTGGACGCCCAGCAACGTCACCGTCTCGTTCATCGGGCAGAAGATGTACGAGGTCACCTCGGCGACCGGGCCGCGGACGAACCCGACCCAGCCGCAGGTCGTCAACATCCCGGCCGGCCAGCCGTGCAGCGCCAGCAAGGGCTCTCCCGGCTTCACCGCGACCGACACCCGGACCATGCGCAATGTGCAGACCGGGGAGACGACCAGCAAGACGCGGACGGTCAAGTACAACCCTCAGCCGATCGTGCAGTGCGGCGGCTGATCCGGTGATCGTCCCCGTCAGGGGATGACGAGAGCCAGGTCACATTCGTACCCTGATCCCTCCAGCCGTCGGACAGCGAGGGATCGGGGTACCCCATGCGCATCGCGGACGTTCTGAGGAGCAAGGGCAGCGCGGTCAGCACCGTGGCGCCGGAGGACTCGATGGGCGAGGTGCTGCGCGCGATCGCCGAGCGGAACCTCGGCGCACTGCCCGTCGTCGACGGGGACCGGCTGGTCGGCATCGTCTCCGAGCGGGACGTGGTGCGCCGGCTGCACAGCCACGGTGCCGCGCTGCTCGACGCGCGGGTGGCCGAGGTGATGACCACCGAGGTGGTCACCTGCTCGCCCGACGACGGCGTCGGCGACCTCGCCCGGATCATGACCGACCGCCGGGTGCGGCACCTGCCGGTGATCGTCGACGGGGCGCTGGCCGGGATCGTGTCCATCGGCGACCTGGTCAAGGCCCGGATGGACATGCTGGAGCAGGAACGCGAACAGCTGGAGAGCTACATCGCGCAGTAGGGGCACGACGAGGAAGGGCCCCGGGCGGGGAGTCCGCGCCCGGGGCCCTTCGTCATCGGGGCCGGATCAGAACGAGGCCTCGTCGAGCTCCATGAGCTCGTTGTCGGCGTTCGCGATGATCGCCTTGTCCGAGGTCAGGCGGGGCAGCACGGACTTCGCGAAGAAGGTCGCGACGCCGACCTTGCCCTCGTAGAAGGCCCGGTCCTTCGCGGAGACGCCGTCGGTGCCCAGCGCGGCGAGCGCGACGGTGGCCTGGCGCAGCAGCAGCCAGCCGACGAGCAGGTCGCCGACCGCCATCAACAGCCGCACGGTGTGCTGGCCGACCTTGTACAGCTCGGTGACGTCCTTGGTGGAGCCGTACAGGTAGCCGGTCAGCGTGCCGAGCATCCCCTGCACGTCGGTCAGCGCGGTGCGCAGGAGCTCGCGCTCCTCCTTGAGCCGGCCGTTGCCCGCGTCGGAGTCGATGAACGCCTGGACCTCGCCCGCGACGTGCGCGAGCGCCTGGCCGTTGTCCCGGACGATCTTGCGGAACAGGAAGTCCTGGGACTGGATCGCGGTGGTGCCCTCGTAGAGGGAGTCGATCTTGGCGTCCCGGATGTACTGCTCGATCGGGTAGTCCTGCAGGAAGCCCGACCCGCCCAGGGTCTGCAGCGACTGCACGAGCTGCTCGGTGGCGCGCTCGGAGCCGACGCCCTTGACGATCGGCAGGAGCAGGTCGTTGACCTTCTCCGCGAGCTCGGTGCTGATCCCGCTGCCCTCGTCGCCGAGGCGCACCCTGTCCTGGAAGGTCGCGGTGTAGATGTAGACGGCGCGCATGCCCTCGGCGTACGCCTTCTGCAGCATCAGGCTGCGGCGGACGTCCGGGTGGTGGGTGATCGTGACCCGCGGCGCGGTCTTGTCGGTCATCTTCGTCAGGTCCGCGCCCTGGACGCGCTCCTTGGCGAACTCGAGCGCGTTCAGGTAGCCGGTCGACAGGGTGCCGATGGCCTTGGTGCCGACCATCATCCGGGCGTACTCGATGACCTGGAACATCTGGGCGATGCCGTCGTGCACGTCGCCGAGCAGCCAGCCGACGGCCGGGGTGCCGTGCGCCCCGAAGGTCAGCTCGCAGGTCGTGGAGGCCTTGAGGCCCATCTTGTGCTCGACGTTGGTCACGAAGGCGCCGTTGCGCTCGCCCGGCTCGCCGGTCCCGCTGTCGAAGTGGAACTTCGGCACCAGGAACAGCGACAGGCCCTTGGTGCCCGGCTTCCCGCCCTCGGGGCGGGCCAGCACCAGGTGCATGATGTTCTCGGTGAAGTCCTGCTCGGCCGAGGTGATGAAGCGCTTCACGCCCTCGATGTGCCAGGTGCCGTCGTCCTGCTGGATCGCCTTGGTGCGGCCGGCGCCGACGTCGGAGCCCGCGTCCGGCTCGGTCAGCACCATGGTGGCGCCCCAGCCGCGGTCGATCATCAGCTGGGCCCAGCGCTTCTGCTCCTCGTTGCCGTTCTTGTAGAGGATCGAGGCGAAGTTCGGGCCGGCCATGTACATGAAGATGGCCGGGTTGGAGCCGCACATCAGCTCGGCGGCGGCCCACTGCACGGACGGCGGGATGCCCATGCCGCCCAGCTCGTTCGGCAGGCCGAGGCGCCACCACTCGCCGTCCCAGAGGACCTTGTAGGCGTCCTTGAGCTCCTGCGGGGTGGTGACCGTGTGGTCCTCGGGGTGGAAGACCGGCGGGTTGCGGTCGATCGTGGCGTAGTGCTCGGCGAGCGGGCCGGTGCAGACGGTCGACAGCTCCGACAGCACGCCCTTGGCGGTGTCGACGTCGACGTCCTCGAAGGGTCCCGTCCCGAGGTGGTCCTGTACCTCGAACACCTCGAAGAGGTTGAACTCGAGGTCGCGCACGTTGCTCTTGTAGTGGCCCATCCGTCCTTCACCGCCGTTCGTGCCAGGGCCGATCGACTTACCGGCCGGTAACTGACTCCAGAGTATTACCGACCGGTAACAAGAGCAAGGTGCAGCTGCGTCGTCAGGGACCGCCCACCCGTGTGACGCGCTCGACCGGCGCGCCCGCGCCGTCCTTTTCCCGTGAACCGAGAGAATGCGGAGTCGCACGGGACGGATGTGGCGTGTGTGACGGAGGCGGTGCCGGCGGTGCCGCCGAAGGGGGCAGCAGCGATGGGCGAGCCGGGACAGAGCTGGAGCCGCCGCGGGCTGCTGGTCGGGGGTGCGGTCGCCGGCGCGGGCCTGGTCCTGCCCGGCCGGGCGTTCGCCGGACCGCCGCCGACCACCGACCCCGCTCCGCCCGCCACGGGTCCGGTGCCCGGCCCGTCGGCCGTCCCGGGGCCGGACGGCATGCCCGGCCCGGCCGGTGCCGGTCCGCTGGCCGAGGGCGTGCCGGTCCCCTACATCGCGCGCTGCTTCGAGTGGGGCGCGCGCAAGCCGAAGTTCCCGCCGAAGGTCTGGGACCGGCGCCCGATCCGGATCCTGGTGCACCACACGGCCGGGGCGAACACGAACGACTACAGCGTCGGCGCCGCGCACCGGATGGCCAGGGCGATCCAGAACTACCACATGGACCGCAACGGCTGGCTCGACTCGGGGCAGCACTTCACGATCTCGCGCGGCGGGCACGTGATGGAGGGCAGGCTCTGGAGCCTCGGCGAGCTCAACGGGGGCCGCCGCGTCGTCGAGGGGGCGCACTCGCCCGGTCAGAACGTCATCGCGATCGGCATCGAGAACGAGGGCACCTACATGGGGGTCGACCCGACCCCGGCGCTGTGGAACTCGCTGCGCGTCACCTGCGCCTACATCTGCCTGCGCTACGGCATCGCCCCGACCGAGCTCTACGGCCACCGCGACTACCGCAACACCCTCTGCCCGGGTGACCGTCTCTACGCCGCGCTGCCCCGGCTGCGCCGCGAGGTGGCGGGGCTGCTGGGCAGGCGGCTCTCGCGCACCGAGTCGACCAAGGCGAGCTGGCCGCTGCTGCGCACCGGCGATCGCGGCCCGACGGTCGAGGCGGCCCAGTACCTGCTGCGCGACGCCGGGTCGCTGACCGGTAAGCCCGACGGCCGGTTCGACGACCGCACCGCGGCCGCGGTGAGCGAGTTCCAGCGCGCGCACCGCGCCGACGACGTCAACGGCCTGCTCGGCGGGGAGACCTGGCCGGAGCTGGCCCGCACGGTGCGCGCGGGCACCGAGGACGACGCCGCCCGTGCCGTCGAGGTGCTCGCGGCGGCACGACGGGTGGAGAGCGTGCCCGACGTCGTCGACCACCCGCAGTGGCAGAAGCTGCTCGGGACCTCCGGCAGCGCCGTCCCGGACGCGCAGGACCCGCAGGGCGTGCTGAACCGCTGAGGGCCCGGTCCCGGGCGGAGCGCGCGCACGGACGGGTGACGGCCTGCCGCTAGTCTCGCCCGGTGCTGAACCGCTGCCCCGCGTGCGACGCGCCCGCGAGCGACCCGTTCTTCTCCGCGACCGGGCTGCCGGTGCACGGCACCGCGGTGCTTCCCGACCCGGTCTCGGCGCGTTCCGTGGCCACCGGTGACCAGGTGCTCGTGCTGTGCGAGCGCTGCGGGCTGGTGTTCAACCGCGACTTCGACCCGGGGCTGCTCGACTACACCGGCGACCACGAGGAGTCCCAGCACCATTCCCCCCGCTTCGCCGCCTACGCCGCGGAGGTCACCGCGGACTGGGTGGCGCGGTTCGGGCTGGCCGGGCGGCACGTCGTCGAGGTGGGGTGCGGGTCCGGTGACTTCGCCGCCGAGCTGCTCGGCGCCGGCGTCGGCCGGGTGACCGGGATCGACCCGCACTTCGTGCCGCAGCGGGTCCGCCCGGAGCTGGCGGACCGGCTCACCGCCGTCCCCGCGGAGTTCGCGCGTGACCAGGTCGAGCCGGACACCGCCGCCCTGGTCTGCCGGCACACCCTGGAGCACATCCCCGACCTCGCCGTCTTCGGCGCGGAGCTGTACGCCGGGCTGCGTCGCGGCGGCGGCCGGGCGCTGCTCGCCGAGGTGCCCGACCTGGGCCGGATCCTCGACGAGGGCGCCTTCTGGGACCTGCAGTACGAGCACTGCTCCTACTTCACCCCGGCGACCATGCGGACGTTCCTGACCGGGGTCGGCTTCTCCGACCCGCAGGTGCGGCTGACCTACGCCGACCAGTACGTCGTCGCCGAGGCGGGGCCGGACGGGACGCCGGGCGCGCCCGAGCTGGAGCCGCACCTGCGCGAGGCGCTGCGCAGCGCCTGCCGGGACTTCGCGACCCGGGTGTCGGACCAGGTCGGACGGTGGCGGGAGTGGCTCGGCGGCCGGGCCGCGACCGGCGACGAGGTGGTCGTCTGGGGTGGCGGGGCGAAGGGGCTGACCTTCCTCAACGTCGTCGAGGGCGGGGCGGAGGGGACCGGCGCGGTCGGCGCGGTCGTCGACATCAACCCCGGCCTGCAGGGGCGCTTCATGGGCGGGCTCGGTCTGCCGATCCGCGCCCCGAAGGACCTGCTGGACTCGCCCCCGCGGTCGGTGCTGCTGATGAACCCGGTCTACACCGGCGAGGTGCGCGCCACGCTCGACGAGCTGGGGCTCGGGTCGACGGAGCTGCTCGCGGTCTGACCGGCCGGGGCCGGCCGCAGCGCGCGGACGGCCCGGACGAGCTCCGCGCGGGCCGCGGCGGCGTCGTCGATGCCGGTACCGGTCAGCACCAGCGTGCCCGCGAGCAGCAGCCGGGCGGTGCGGCGCGCCTCGCCGGTGAGGTCGTCGCCGCAGACCCGGTCGAACCGCTCCTGGAAGTCGGCGACGACCGAGTCCCGGATCCGGCGCGCGTCCGGGTCGTGGCCGAGGAACACCGACCGCAGCGCGGTGTCGAGGTCGCCGCCGCCGTCGAGGGCGGCGACCAGACCGTCGACGTAGCCGGCGAGGCGCTCCTCGACCGGCAGGTCCGCGGCGGGCTCGGCGCCCGGTGCGCTGCGCAGGTGGGCGAGGAACACCGCGGCGAGCAGGTGCTCCTTCGAGGCGAACACCTTGTACGCGGTGGCCGCGGACAGCCCCGCCCGGCGCGCGACCCGGCGCACGGTCAACGTCGCGGCGCCGCTGTCGGCGAGCTCCTCGGCCCCGGCCGTGAGCAGCCGGTCCCGGGTCGCCGGCGCGACCTCGCTCCGCCGGGAGAATGCTCCGTCCACCGGGCCCAGCCTAGCCGTCGACCGCCCCGGTCCCGGGGCGCCGGGCGGTGCCGCTACCGTGATCGACTACGGGTGGACAGGTGTCCAGTCGGGTGTCTTTCCGAGAGGAGCTCCCCGATGCGCTCGATCAGCCGCAGGTCGGTCCTGCTGGGTGCTGCCGGCGTCGCCGGGCTGGGGGTCCTCGGCGCGGGCACCGCGGTCGCCGCCGCGCCCTCCCGGGTGCGCGTGACCCGGGAGGAGCGTCGGGTGGTCGTCGTCGGCTCCGGGTTCGGCGGCGGCGTCACGGCGCTGCGCCTGGCCGAGGCCGGTGTGGACGTGCTCGTCCTCGAACGCGGACGGCGGTGGGTCACCGGGCCGGACGCCGAGACCTTCCCCCGGGTGACGACGAACCCCGACCGCAGGCTGTTCTGGCTCGACACGGTCGCCGACCCCCTGGACGGACCGCCGAACCCGCTGTCGGTGCTGCTGGGGCGCCCCACCGCGAGCACCCCGGGCGCCGTGCCGCTGTCCCCCGGCCGGTACACCGGGCTGCTGGAGCGTGTCGGCGGCAACGGGATGGACGCGTTCTGCGCGGCCGGCGTCGGCGGGGGCTCGCTGCTCTACCAGGGGATGACGCTCCAGCCCTCGGCCGAGGTGTTCGCCGCGACGATGCCCCGCGAGCTGGAGTACGAGGTGCTCGCCCGCGAGCACTACCCGCGGGTCGCCCGGATGCTCCGCCTGGCCACCGCCCCGGACGAGCTGATCGACTCGCCGACGTACCGCGCCCCGCGGGTCTTCCGCGACCGGGCGGAGGCCGCCGGCTACGAGGTCGAGAAGATCCCGATGCCGATCGACTGGGACTACGCGCTGGCCGAGCTGCGCGGCGAGATGACGCCCGCCTACACGAACGGCGACGCCGCGTTCGGCGTGAACAACGGCGGCAAGCACACCGTCGACGTCACCTACCTCGCCGCCGCCGAGGCGACCGGGCGGGTCACGGTCGCCCCGTTGCACCAGGTCACCGACGTCGTCCGCGCGGCCGACGGGCGCTGGGAGACGCACGTCGACCGGATCGACGAGACCGGCACCGTGCTCGAGAAGAAGATCATCACTACCCCGGCGCTGGTGCTCGCGGCGGGCACCCAGAACACCAACCGGCTGCTGCTGCGGGCCCGCGCGCACGACACGGTCCCGGACCTGCCCGACGCGCTCGGCGAGAACTGGGGCACCAACGGCGACCGGATCTGCACCTGGAACTCCCTGGTCGAGGACTTCGGTGCGACCCAGGGCGGCCCGGTGGTTTTCGGGACGAAGGACTGGGCGGACCCGGCCACGGCCAACACCGTCATCCAGGCGTCGCTGCCGCCGCTGCCGCTCGGCCTCGGCCGCACCACGACGATGCTCGTCGGCTACGGCGTCAGCGCCGGCCGCGGCCGGATGGGCTGGGACCCGGTCCGGCAGGAGGGCGTCGTCGACTGGCCGCTCGACGGCGACGCCACCCTGACCGCGCGCATCCACGAGCGGATGGGGCGCATCACCGGGGTGCGGGGCACCTTCCTCGACACCACCTACGCGGTGCCGACCACCTGGCACCCGCTGGGCGGGGCCTGCATCGGCACGGTCTGCGACGTGGCGGGCCGGGTGCGGGGCCAGCGCGGCCTCTACGTGCTCGACGGGTCGCTGATGCCCGGCACGACGGCCGCCTGCAACCCGTCGATGACGATCGCCGCCGTCGTCGAACGTGCCACCGACGACCTGGTCGCCCGGGACGTCGGCACGCTCATCTGACCAGGCGCCGGACGACGGCCAGGTCCTCCAGGGTTGCGACGTGCAGGTTCGCCGGGTCCCCCGGCACCGTCACCACGCGGTGGCCGAGCGCGGCGAGCAGCCCGGAGTTCTCCACCGGCCGGGGCGCGTCGGCGTGCGCGGCACGCAGCACGTCCGCGCGGAACGCCTGCGGCGACTGCGTGACCACCGCGTCCTGCTTGGGGAGGGTGTCGACGACGACGCCGTCGCGCACCCGCTGCACCACCTCGAGCAGCGGGACCACCGGCACCGCCCCGTCGGCGCCCGCCCGCACGGCCTCGACCACCTCGGTGAAGATCCGGTCGGCGGCGAGCGGGTGCGCCGGGTCGGCGAGGACCAGGACCCCCGCCTCGGCGGGCACGACGGCCAGCCCGGCCCGCAGGGACTCCGACTGGTGGTCCCCGCCGACGGCGAGCGCGTCGACCGGCTCGCCGTCCCAGCCCACCCCGGACGGCAGCACCAGCGCGACCCGGTCACAGGTGCGCCGGGCGGCGGCGACGGTGTGGTCGACCAGCCGGGACCCGGCCAGCTCGTCGAGCTGCTTCAGCCGGCCGTAACGGAGCCCCCGGCCGCCCGCCAGCACGATCGCCCACACGTGGTCACGCACTCCGGTGATCCTGCCGGGTCCGGCGCGGGAACCGGACACCGCACCCGATAGCCTCGGCCGTCCCCGATCGGGCGACCCGATCGGGCGACCGGGAGGGGCGGACGAGGATGGCGGCACCGACGACGTCCCCCACGCCCGCCGCGTCGACCGGCCCGCTCGCCGGGGCCCCCGCCGCGGTCGCGCTGGTCCGGGCCGTCGCCGAGGAGCCGGACGCA
>NZ_JAMXSG010000216.1:0-10166 GCF_024124365.1 Pseudonocardia sp. McavD-2-B | reverse complement strand
CCCCGCCGCGCCGCACCCCTCCGCGCCGCACCCCTCCGCGCCGCACCCCTCCGCCCGCGACGAGGCCCGCGACGAGGCCCGCGACGAGGTGGGCGGCGACTCCGCCGGGCGGGCGACAGACGAGCCGTCGCAGGTGTGGGGCGGTTCCGCCCCGGCGGACCCCACGTCGGTGCCGGACCCGCTGGACACCCGGTTCGCGTTGCCCCCGGAACCGGACCGGCGCCTCGCCGAGGCAGTCCGGGCCCACCTCGACCTCCCCGTGCCGGATGGCGCCGCCTCCCGCTACGACGGCCCGGCCCGGGAACGTTCCGGGCTGCCGGTGCGGTGGTCCGGGGTCGACGACGGCGGAGTGGGGGAGTCAGCGCTGCCGCGTCGTCGTGGGCGGGTCGTCACCCCACCGGCCGATGACGGACACGGCGGGGCCGCCGGTCTGTTCGACGGGGGCAAGACCACGTCCGCCGGCGGCCACCGTGCGTCCGGCGAGCCCGACGGCAGTGGCGTGGGCGCGGGGACCTGGACGTTGCGTACCGCGATCGGACCGACCGTGGTGCGGGGTGCGGCGGCCGTCTTCGCCCCGGCGACCGGTGACGCTGCCGCGACCGGTGACGCTGCCGCGACCGGCGACGACGAGCCGTCGACCGGCGCCGTCCACGCACCGACGACGGACCTACGACCCGGCGGGAACCGACCGGACGCAGGAGGGCGGACGCCGGACGTCGGCACCGCGACCCGACGGGCTCGCTCCCACCGAGCGGTCCCCGCGGACGGATCGGAGCCGTCGGACACCGCGATCCGGGAGGACGGCCCGGCCACGAGGGACGAACCGCCGACCGGCCCCCCGCGCGACGACGCCCCGCCCGCGACGCCCGCGACGCGGGACAGCGCGTCACCCCTGCCGCCCGGACGGCAGGACAGCGCCGCCGACGCCCCGGGGACGACGTCGTCACCGGGCGACGGCACACCGGGCGCCCCGGCCACGCCGGCCCCGTCCGACCCCGCAGGCATCCCCGAGGACATGGGCCTCGCCGATCTCCTCGCCGGGGCCCTCGCGGCCTACCGCGAGATCTGACCGGCCGCCGGGAACCGCTCGCCCGGTCAGCGCCGACGCGGCCGTCCCGGTCCGCCGATGGTGTCGGTACCGCGGGATAGGGTGACGGCCGTCAACACACGCACGGGGCCGGAGTGGATTGTGAGCAGCGGGACGACGGGGCAGACCGGGAACACCACGAGCACCGACGGGCCGGGCGGTGATCCCCGCCCCGGGAGCGGTGCCGCCGCGGAGCTCGTCCGTCTCTACGCCCGGCACACCCCGGAGACCGACGCGACCGGCGGCGCGGAGCTGCCCGGGCCGGCGACCGTCGTCGACACCCATCTCGCGCTCGGCGCGCACCGCGAACCCGGCCGGGCCGCCGTCCGGGTGGCCGCCGCCGGGGGAGACGCGGTGACGGTCGACATCGTCACCGACGACATGCCCTACATCGTCGAGTCGGCGCTCGCCGGGATCGGCCGGGCCGGCGGTACCGCGCGGCGCGTCGTCCACCCGATCCTGGTCGTGCGCCGCGCCGCCGACGGCACGCTGACCGGCGTCGACACCGCCGCCGACCCGACCGACCCCACCGAGGGGGCCTCGGTCGAGTCGTGGATGCACGTCGACGTCGTGTCGTCCGGGGACCTCGACCCCGACGCGCTGCACGCCGAGCTGGAACACACGCTCTCCGCGGTCCGGCAGGTCGTCGACGACACCGCTGCGATGACCCTGCGCGCCCGCGCCCTCGCCGACGACCTCTCCGGGACCGGTGCCGCCACGGCCGCCGACACCGACGAGGACGACGTGCACCCGGCCGAGGTCGCGGACCTGCTGCGCTGGCTCGTCGACGACCACTTCGTGTTCGTCGGCTACCGCCACTACTCCCGGCGCACCGACGACGGGGGTGACCCGGACGGGCGCCTGCGGCCCGACACCGACACCGGTCTCGGCGTGCTGCGCCCCGGCGACGCCGGCGCGAACGTCTTCCTCCCCGAGGAGACCGGCGCCGCCGACCCCGCGGGCCTGCTCCTGTTCACCCGGGCCAGCGAGCGCAGCCGGGTGCTGCGTGCGGTGCACCCGTACTACGTGGGGGTCCGCACCCGCGACGCCGACGGGACCGTCACCGGCGAGCACCGCTTCCTCGGGATGCTGACCGTCCCGGCCCGGCACGAGTCGGTCCTGGACATCCCGGTCGTCGCCCGCCGCATCCGCGGCGCCATCCGGCGCGCGGGCTTCCCGGCCGACTCCTACTCCGGGCAGCAGATGCTCGAGGTGTTCTCCCAGCTGCCGCGCGCGGAGCTGTTCACCTCGTCGCAGTATCGGCTGCACGACACCGCCGTCGGTGTGCTGGAGGCGGGCGCCCGCCGCGCGGTGCGGCTGTTCGTCCACCCCGACCCGTACCGCCGCTTCCTGTCCTGCCTGGTCTACCTGCCGCGCGACCGCTACACGACCGCGACCCGGCTGAAGATCACCGACGTCCTGCGCACCCGGCTCGGCGGCACCGACGTCAGCTACACCGCGCAGGTCGGGGACGTCGAGCTGGCGCTGCTGCACCTGACGATCACCACTGATCCCGGCGCCGAGCCGGTCACGGTGGACCTGGCCGAGCTGCAGGACCACGTCGCCGAGGCGACCCGCACGTGGGACGACCTGCTCGTCGCCGCGCTCGGCGACGCCGGGCCCGCCGCCCGCCCGATGCTGGCCGGGGTCCCCGAGTCCTACAAGGCGACGGTGACCCCGCTGCGCGCCGTCGAGGACCTGCGGCGGCTGATGACGCTGGGGGAGAAGGGCGAGGACGCGTTCGACCTGCGGCTCTACCGCAGCATCGAGGGCGACATCCGGTTCGCGCTCTACGTCGGCGACGACCCGGTCACCCTCACCGGTGTGCTGCCGCTGCTGCAGCAGCTCGACGTCGAGGTCGTCGACGAGCGGCCCTACGAGTTCCGCCGCCCCGACGGCCGTCGCTGCTGGCTCTACGACTTCGGGCTCCGGCCCCCGCAGCCCGCCGGAGCCCCCGCGGTCCCGACGGTCACCGTCGAGGACGCCGGGCGACGGTTCGAGGAGGCGTTCGCCGCGGCCTGGCGGGGCGACGCCGAGTCCGACCGGTTCTCCGCGCTCGTCCTGCGCGCCGGTCTGCACTGGCGCGAGGCCGCCGTCCTGCGGGCCTACAGCCGCTACACCCGCCAGCTCGGCGGGCTGTTCACCCTGCAGTACACGGCCGGCGTCCTGGTCGCCCACCCGCAGGTCGCGCAGGGTCTGATCGCCCTGTTCCGCGCCCGGTTCGACCCGGCCACGGCCGACGCCGACGAGCGCGATGCCGCCCACCAGCGGGCACTGGGGAACGTCACCACCCTGATCGACCAGGTCTCCGGCCTCGACGCCGACCGCATCCTGCGGGGCCTGCTGGCCGTCATCGAGGCGACGCTGCGGACCAACTGGTTCCGGGGCCGCCCGTTCTTCTCCTTCAAGCTGGACCCGGCCGCCGTACCGGACATGCCGCTGCCCCGCCCGCGGTTCGAGATCTTCGTGTACTCGCCCGCGGTGGAGGGCGTGCACCTGCGGTTCGGCCCGGTCGCCCGCGGCGGTCTGCGCTTCTCCGACCGCCAGCAGGACTACCGCACCGAGGTGCTCGGCCTGGTGAAGGCCCAGGCGGTGAAGAACGCCGTCATCGTCCCGGTCGGGGCGAAGGGCGGGTTCGTCGTGCGCAGGCCCGGGCCGGCGCCCGAGCACGTCCGGGACTGCTACCGGACCTTCATCTCCGGGCTGCTCGACATCACCGACAACCTGCTGACCCACGCCGACGGCGCCACCGAGACGCTGCCGCCCACCGACGTGGTGCGTCACGACGGCGACGACTCCTACCTCGTCGTCGCCGCGGACAAGGGCACCGCCACGTTCTCCGACCTGGCCAACTCCGTCGCCGAGTCCTACGGCTTCTGGCTGGGCGACGCGTTCGCCTCCGGCGGCTCGGTCGGCTACGACCACAAGGCCATGGGCATCACCGCCCGCGGCGCGTGGGAGTCGGTCAAGCGGCACTTCCGCGAGCTGGGCGTCGACACCCAGCGCGAGGAGTTCACCGTCGTCGGCGTCGGCGACATGTCCGGCGACGTGTTCGGCAACGGGATGCTGCTGTCGGAGCACATCCGGCTGGTCGCCGCGTTCGACCACCGGCACGTGTTCGTCGACCCGACCCCGGACGCCGCGACCTCCTACGCCGAGCGTCGCAGGCTCTTCGAGCTGCCGCGCAGCTCGTGGGCCGACTACGACACCTCCCTGATCAGCGCGGGTGGCGGGGTGTGGCCGCGGACGGCGAAGAAGGTGCCGGTCGGGCCGGAGATCCGGGCCGCGCTCGGGCTGGCCGACACGGTCACCGCGATGTCCCCGCCCGAGCTGATCCACGCGATCCTGCTCGCCCCCGCCGACCTGCTGTGGAACGGCGGCATCGGCACCTACGTCAAGGCGTCCGGTGAGACCGACGGCGAGGTGGGGGACAAGGCCAACGACGCCATCCGGGTCGACGGTCGCGCCCTGCGGGTGCGCGTCGTCGGCGAGGGCGGCAATCTCGGGCTCACCCAGCGCGGGCGGATCGAGTTCGCCCGCCACGGCGGCCCGGACGGTGCCGGCGGCCGGGTCAACACCGACGCCATCGACAACTCCGCGGGCGTCGACTGCTCCGACCACGAGGTCAACATCAAGATCCTGCTGGACCGCCCGGTCGCGGACGGCTCCCTGGACCGCGACGCCCGCAACGAGCTGCTCGCGTCGATGACCGACGAGGTGTCCGCCCTCGTGCTCGCCGACAACGTCGCGCAGAACCAGGTGCTCGGCGTCGCGCGCGCCCACGCCCCGGGCATGGTCGGTGTGCACGCCCGGATGGTCACCGACCTCGCCGGGCGCACCGGGCTCGACCGCACGCTGGAGGTCCTGCCCGACGAGGCGGGGTTCGCGCGCCTGGCCGCCGACGGTCTCGGTCTCACCGGCCCCGAGCTGGCGACGCTGCTCGCCCACACCAAGCTCGACCTCACCCACCGGCTGCTGCAGACCGACCTGCCCGACCTGCCGGCGTTCGCGCCGACTCTGCCCGGCTACTTCCCGCACCCGCTGCGGGAGCGCTTCGACCACGCCGTGCGCAACCACCCGCTGCGTCGCGAGATCATCGGTACGTCGCTGGTCAACGACATGGTCGACGGCGCCGGGATCAGCTACGCGTTCCGGCTGGGCGAGGAGATCTCCGCGGGCCCCGACGACGTGCTGCGCGCCTACGCCGTCACCACCCGCGTGTTCGGGCTGCCCGCGCTGTGGGAGGCCGTCCGCCGGGCCGAGGTCGGAGTCCCGATCGCCGACGCGGTGGTGCTGGAGTCGCGGCGGCTGCTCGACCGGGTGTCGCGCTGGTTCCTGACCAACCGGCCGCAGCCGCTCGCCGTCGGCGCGGAGGTCAACCGGTTCGCCGGTCCCATCGCGGAGCTGCGGGCGCGGCTGCCCGAGCTGCTGCAGGGCCGCGAGCTCGACGCGGTTCAGGAACGTGCCGCGGAGCTGCGCGCCTGCGGGGTGCCCGAGGAGATGGTGGAGTCGGCCGCGCTGTCGCTCTACGCCTACGGGCTGCTCGACGTCGTCGAGCTGGTGGAGCTGTCCGACCGCGAGGCCGAGCCACGGCCCGGCGCCGAGGTGGCCCGCCTGTACTACGCGCTGTCCGAGCACCTCGGCGTCGACCAGGCGCTGACCGCGGTGTCCCGGCTCGACCGCGGGGACCGCTGGCACGCGCTGGCGCGGCTCGCGTTGCGTGACGACCTCTACGGGTCGCTGCGCTCGATCACCCTCGACGCGCTGCGCGAGACCCCGCCCGGCACGGGGGTCGACGACGCGATCGACGCCTGGGAGCAGGCGAACTCCTCGAAGCTCGCGCGCGCCCGCAGCGCGCTGGAGGAGATCGGGGCGTCGGCGTCGCTGGACCTCGCGACCCTGTCGGTGATCTCGCGTCAGCTGCGCGGACTGGCCCGGTAGGAGCTCCCCGTGACCGCCTTCGTCGCCGAGGTCCCGCTGCGCTGGACCGACCAGGACGCCTACCGCCACGTCAACCACGCCCGGATCGTCACGCTCGTCGAGGAGGCCCGCGTCGCGCTGGCCTTCACCGCCGCCGGGCGGGAGGGGCTCGCTGGGTTCTCCTCCGGGCTGCTCGTCGCCGGGCTGCACGTGGAGTACAAGCGGCAGCTGCCGTGGCGGCCCGAGCCGCTGCGGTGCGCGATCACCGTGCGGGAGCTGCGGGCCGCGTCGTTCGTCCTCGACTACGCCCTGCACGACGGACCCGGCGCGGGCGACCCGGTCGCGGTCACCGCCTGGACCCGGATGGCCCTCTACGACCTCGAGGCGGACCGGGTCCGCCGGCTCACCGTCGACGAGCGGAACTTCCTCGAGCGCCACCTGGGAGACGTGTCGTGACCCTGCGACTGGCGGACGCGACCGAGCGCGACGACCTCGGCGCGTTCACCGCGCGCGTCGCCCGGCTCGACCAGAGCGCCGCGATCCGGCTCACAGCCGGTTCCGGCCGGGTCACCGCGTGGGCCCGCACCCCGTTCGACGTGCTCGTGACCCGGTCGGTGGCCGGGGAGCTCGACCCGGCGCTGCCGGTCACGGCGCAGGCGTCGACGCTGCTGACGGCGCTGGCCGTCGACCGTTCCGCCGCGGTCGACCCCGGCCCGCCCGCGCCGTGGCTCGACGAGCTCCCGCCCGACGACGGCTGGTCCCGGGTCGACGACGTCCCCGCCGCGGAGCTCGACGAGCTCGCCGACCGGGGGCTGGCACTGGCCCGGGAGCACGCGGGCCCGATGGGGCCGCCCGCGTCGCTGCTGGACCAGACGGTGCTGACGGTGTCCCCACCGGACGCGGGCCGCCCGGTCACCGTGCCGATGCGGGTGCTGTTCGCGATGTCGGGGATGGGTTTCCTCGGCTCGGCGCCGCAGGAGACCGACGGGCCGCGGGTACGGGTGTCCGCGTCGGGGTCGTGGATGCGGCTCGACGCCCGGTACGGGGCGGTGGTGAAGCGGCGCGTGGTGTCGCTTCCGCTGTCGGTCGCGCGCTGACGGGCCGGGCCCGCAGCCGGGGGCCGGCCCGGGCTCAGGTCAGGTTCAGCACGCTGACCGCGCCGTCGCCGGTGACCCAGCCGGTGCGGCCGTCGGGGGCGACCGCGACGGCGGTCGGGTTCGGGGCGACGTCGGTGGTCCCGGTGACCTGCCAGGACCCGGTGTCGACCGTGACGAGAGCCTGCCGGGTCGCGACGTAGAGGTGGCGGCCGTCGGGGGCGAAGGCCATGCCGGTGGCGCCGCCGTCGACCTGCACGGTCGCGATCTCGCGGCCGTCGGCGGGGTCCAGGACGGTCACGGTGCCGGACTCCGGGCCGCCGACCGCGACCACGGTCCGCGGGACCGACGCGGGGCTGACGGCCAGGGACTCCGCGCCGCCACGCACCGGGAAGCTGCCGAGCACGGTGAGGCTGTCCGGGTCGAGGACGGTGAGCTGGTCGGCGCCGCGGGTGGCGAGGTAGACGCGGTCTCCCGCGTCGTTCGTGGCGCTCGCGTACGGGTCGCGGGACACCGGCACGGTCCGGGTGACGGTGCCCGCGTTCGGGTCGAGCTCCTGCACGGTGGCGTCCGCGCGGGACGGCACGTAGAGGAACCGGCCGTCGGGGGACACCGCGGCCGCGGCCGGGTCCCCGCCGACGGCAGCGGTCGAGACGACGGTCCGCCCCGGCACGTCGACGACGGCGATCTGCCCGCCGCCCTGACCGGCGGTGCTGACGTAGGCGCGGGTGCCGTCCGGGGAGGTCACCACCCCCTGCGGGGCGGCCGGGAGCTCGATCTCCCCGGTGACGGCGTCGGACGCGGTGTCGACGACCGCGAGCCGGTCCGCGTCACGGACCGCGACGAGGGCCGTCGAGCCGTCCGGGGCGGCCGCGACGGCGACCGGGGTGCCGCCGAGGGGCACGGTCGCCCGCACCGTCGGCTGTGCCAGGCTCGCCCCGGACGCGACCGCTTCCGGACGCGGCCCCGTGCCCGGACCGGCCGAGACGGCGGGCCGGGTCGCGTTCGCGCCCGGGTCGGACTGGCTGGGCGACAGCATCGCCCACAGCGTCAGCGCGCCGAGCAGCACGATCGCCAGCGCGATCGCGAGCCCGGCCGCGGACGGGCTGCGACGGCCGTTGCGCGGCTTCGCCGACATGATCGCCTCGCGGCGCGGGGTGACCGGCGGCTTCTCGCCGGTCACCGCGGCGTGGGCGGCGGCCTCCGCGGCCGCGGGCTGGACCGCGGTGCCCGGACCGGTGTCGCTGACCGTGCCGTCCCGGCCGGACGCGGCGCGGGCGGCGGCCACCGAGACGGCCCCGACCGAGGCCGCGGCGGCCGCGTTGCGGCTGGTCGTCGAGGCGTCCGACCGGTCCGGGTCCGAGAGGCCGGTCGTGTCGTCCGCCGCCGGGGCGTCCGGGTGTCCGGTGACCGGGGTGAGGCCCTGCAGCGTGGGCGGCTCGCCGTCGGTCCCGACGGGCCGCAGGACGACGGTGGTCTCGTTCTCGGACGGGGCGTCCGGTCGCGGTGCGGGCCGCCCGCCCGGTCCTCCGGGGCCCGGGCGGTCCGGGGCGGGGGCCCAGGAACGGGCACCGGGGGCGCCGTTCGACGGGTGGGCGCCGGTACCGGGCCCGTCCGGGCGGCCACCGGTCCCCGGGGCGCCGGGCCGGTCGGTCGGAGACGAACCGAAGCCCTGCCCGCCGGGGCGGTCGACGGGGTACGCCCCCGTGCCCGGACCACCGGAGCGGTCGGTCGGGAACGCGCCGGTGCCCGGGCCCGTGGGCCGGTCGGTGGGGAGTGAGCCGGTGCCCGGTCCGCCGGGCCGGTCGGTGGGGTACGCCCCGGTGCCCGGCCCGCCGCGCCGCTCGTCCGGGCCCGCGCCGGGGGCGGGGAACGCCCCGGTCCGCGCCGGTCCGGAGAACGCAGCGGCTGCGTGGCCCGGGGCCGACCCGGAGCGCGACGGCGTGTCGCCGTACGACCCCGGCGTCGGGAACGCGCCGTTGCGGGACGGTGCGGCGTCGTCCGTGGGCGGGCGGCCGGTGTCCCACGCCGGGGCGTCCCGGTCCCACGCGGACGGCCCGCCGACGGAGGAACCCGGACCGCCGTCCGGGCCCCAGGCGGTGCCCCGGGGGGCATCGCCGTCCCGCGAGGAGTCGTCCCGGGCGGAGCCCTCACCGGTGGTGTCGTCACGGTGGACGTCGTCGGAGGAGGGCCCGTCGGTGTCGGGCGCGGAGGCCGCGGTGTCGGCGCGGGAGCGCCACGGGTGGTCGGCGCGGCCCGGGAGCCGGCCGAAGCCGCTGCCCGAGTCGCCGCCGGCGGTGGCGAACAGGTCGTTGCCCGACAGCCCGGCCATCGCCGGACCGGACGGTGCCCCACCCATGGCCGGACGGGGCACCGGACGCTGCTCCGGGCCCGCGGGCGCGGGAGGTCTGCGACCGGGCATCGTCGGACGGTTCCCGGACGGCGGGGTCGAGGGCCGCGCGGGCGGCTGCTCGGTCCGGTCGTCGGAGGAGTCCGCGCTCGGGTAGTGCCCGATCAGTGCGCCGGGCGGCAGGATGTCGGTCTCCGGGCCGTCGGCGCCGCTGCGCGCCGGGCGGGGCGGCCACCGCTTGGTGGTATGCTGTCCCGCGGCGTCGCGGTCCCCGTCGCCGGAGCCGCCGGACTCCGTGGTGTCCCCGGCCGAGGGCGACGGGGCGGCGTCCTGGTCCGGGGTGGAGCCGGCGGTGGGGCGGGTGCCGTCGCCGAGCGGCCGCGGGGTGGGCGCGATCGGCGGGACGACGGTCGGTGCGGGTGCGGTCACCGGGACACCGTCCGGCCCGGGACCGGCATCGGTGCGACGACCGCCCTCCGCGGGGGTGGCGGCGGGGTCGGGCCGGTTCGCACCGGGCCCGGGGCCGGGACGTCCCGTCTGCGTGGGGTCCGGCCCGGGCGCCGACGGGACGGTGCCCGCCGCGTCCGACCCGGGAGCCGACGGGGAGACGTCCGACGAGCCGGACCGGGGAGTCGCCGGAACGGCGTCCGCCGGGCCGGGACGGGCTGCCGCCGGGCCGCCGTCCGTCGGGTCCGGCCGCGGTGACGCCGGCGTG
>NZ_JAMXSG010000215.1:0-10260 GCF_024124365.1 Pseudonocardia sp. McavD-2-B | reverse complement strand
CGTGCGCGCGACCGGCTGGGGGCCGGGCGCGGCCTGGGAGGTCGACCGGCTGCCGTCGCTGCTGGGGGCCGACGACGACCCGTCGGCCTTCGTGGCGCACCACCCGCTCGTCGCCGACGCGCACCGGCGCCGTCCCGGGCTGCGGCTGGGCTCCACCGGCCGGGTGTGGGACGCGCTGCTGCCCGCGGTGCTGGAGCAGAAGGTCACCGGCACCGAGGCGCACCGCTCGTTCCGCGAGCTCGCCTGGCGGTTCGGGTCGCCCGCACCGGGCCCGGCCGGGGTGGTGCCCGCCGGCATGCGGGTGCCGCCGACACCCGGGCAGATCCGCGCGGTGCCGGAGTGGGAGTGGCACCGGGCCGGCGTCGACCACGCCCGGCGGACGGCGATCCTGCACGCCGCCGTCGTCGCCCACCGGCTGGAACGGGCCGCCGAGCTGGGCGGGGAGCAGGGCCGGGTGCTGCTGCGCCGGGTCCGCGGCATCGGGGTGTGGACGGCCGCGGAGATCGCCCAGCGCGCCTGGGGCGACCCGGACGCGGTCAGCTTCGGCGACTTCCACGTGCCCAACACCGTCGGCTGGGCGCTGCTCGGGCACGACCTCGACGACGCGGGGATGCTCGAGGTGCTCGCTCCCTACGTGCCGCAGCGCCAGCGCGCGGTCCGCTACATCGAGGCGTCCGGGTTCCGCCGTCCCCGGTTCGGGCCCCGGTTCTCCCCGCGCGACTACCGCTCGTTCTGACCGACGTAGGGTCGCCGTGTGAAGGTCACCGTTCTGGTCGGCGGCGTCGGCGGAGCCCGCTTCCTGCAAGGCGTGAAGCACGCGCTCGGACTGCCCCCCGTGGGGTCGGGCGAGTCCGCGCACGAGGTCACCGCCGTGGTCAACGTCGGCGACGACATCTGGCTGCACGGGCTGCGGGTCTGTCCGGACCTCGACACCGTCATGTACACCCTCGGCGGCGGCATCGACGTCGAGAAGGGCTGGGGCCGCTCGGACGAGACGTGGTCGGTCAAGGCCGAGCTGGAGGCCTACGGCGCCGAGGCGACCTGGTTCGGGCTGGGCGACCGCGACGTCGCCACCCACCTCGTCCGCACCCGGATGCTGCGTGCCGGCTACCCGCTGTCCCAGGTCACCGAGGCGCTCTGCCACCGCTGGCAGCCCGGGGTGCGGCTGCTGCCCGCCTCCGACGACCGCGTCGAGACCCACGTCGTGATCGACAACCCGGACCCGGCCGCGGTCGAGGAGACCCCGCAGGTCGCGATCCACTTCCAGGAGTGGTGGATCCGGCACCGGGCCGCCCCGAAGGCGTACCGCTTCGCCTCGGTCGGCGCCGACCAGGCCGCGATCCTGCCCGACGCCCGGGCCGCGATCGCCGGGGCCGACGTCGTGCTCGTCGCCCCGTCCAACCCGGTGGTGTCGATCGGCACGATCGTCTCGGTCCCCGGGATGGCCCAGGCCCTCGCGGCGACGCCCGCGAAGGTCGTGGGGCTGTCCCCGATCGTCGGCGGGGCGCCGGTGCGGGGCATGGCCGACGCCTGCCTGACCGCGATCGGCGTCGAGACCAGCGCCGAGGGCGTGGGCCGGCACTACGGCGGCCGCGGCGAGGGCGGACTGCTCGACGGCTACCTGGTGCACACCGGCGACGCCGCGACCGTGCCCGGCGCGACCGTGCGCGAGGTGCCGCTGCTGATGACCGACCACGACGCGACCGCCGCCATGGCCCGCGCCGCGTTCGAGCTGGCGGGCGTCGGTGTCTGAGGGTTTCCCCGACCACGCGTCGCAGCGGCTGGAGATCATCGGAGTCCCGGGGCTTCCGGAGTTCCGCCCCGGCGACGACCTCACCGCCGCGCTGGCCGAGCGGATGACCTGGCTGCGCGACGGCGACGTCGTGGTGGTCACCAGCAAGGTGTTCTCCAAGGTCGAGGGCAGGCTGGTGCAGGCCCCCGCCGACGAGGAGGAGCGCGACGCGCTGCGCCGCAGGCTGGTCGACCAGGAGACCGAGCGGGTGGTGGCCCGCAAGGGCCGGACGCTGATCGTGTCCGGGAAGCTCGGCATCGTGCAGGCCGCCGCGGGCATCGACGGCTCCAACGTCCGCCGCGACGAGCTCGCCCTGCTGCCCGCCGACCCGGACGCCAGTGCGGCCGGGCTGCGCGCCGGGCTGCGGGAGCGGCTCGGGGTCGAGGTCGGCGTCGTCGTCACCGACACCCTGGGGCGCAGCTGGCGGGTCGGCCAGACCGACATCGCGATCGGCTCGGCCGGACTGCCGGTGCTGCACGGCTACTCCGGCGCCGTCGACGGCCAGGGCAACGACCTGGTCGTCACCGAGATCGCCGTCGCCGACGAGATCGCCGCGGCCGCGGACCTGGTGAAGGGCAAGCTCGGCGGGCTGCCGGTCGCGGTGCTGCGCGGCGCGGTCCTGCCCGACGACGGCTCGACCGCCCGTGACCTGGTCCGGCCCATCGAGGAGGACCTGTTCTGGCTGGGCACCGAGGAGGCGATCGCCCGCGGGCGCAGCGAGGCGGTCCTGCTGCGTCGCAGCACCCGGGACTTCGCCGACGAGCCGGTCGACGACGACGCCGTGCGCCGCGCCGTGGGCGTCGCGCTGACCGCGCCCGCGCCGCACCACAGCACCCCGTTCCGGTTCGTGTGGCTGCGTGACGCGGCGCGGCGCACCGCGGTGCTCGACGCGCTGCGCGAGCGCTGGCGTGCCGACCTGGTCGCCGACGGGCGCCCGGCCGACGAGGTGGAGCGTCGCCTCGCCCGCGGGGACCTGCTGCGACGCGCCCCGGAGCTGGTGCTGGCGTTCCGGTCCACCGCGGGGATGCACGGCTACCCGGACCCGGCCCGGGCCGCCGCCGAGCGGGACATGTTCACCGTCGCCGGCGGGGCGGCGGTGCAGTCCCTGCTGGTCGCGCTGGCCGCGGAGGGGCTGGCGTCCTGCTGGGTCGGCTCGACGATCTTCGCCGCGGACGTCGCCCGCCGGGTCCTGGACCTGCCCGACGACTGGGCGGCGCTCGGTGCGGTCGCCGTCGGCGTGCCGGCCGAGCCGATCGCCCCGCGCGCTCCCCGACCGGCCGGCGACGGCCTGCTGGAGCTGTGAGCCCGTGGTGGCCACGGCGACGGCCGCCCGCGAGCTGGGCGCCTGGACACCGCGCGACCCCGGCCAGCGGGCCCTGCAGCACGCGCTGCTGGCCTTCCTCGACGCGCGCCCCGACGACGCCTGCGACCGCTCCTGCGTGCCCGGGCACCTCACCGCGTCGGCGCTGCTGCTCGACGCGGGCGGGGACCACACGCTGCTGACCCTGCACCCGCGGGTGGGCCGCTGGATCCAGCTGGGCGGGCACTGCGAGCCGGGCGACGACTCGCTGCGCGCCGCGGCGCTGCGCGAGGCCACCGAGGAGTCCGGGATCGACGGCCTGGAGATCGACGAGCACCCGCTGCACGTCGACGTCCACCCCGTCACCTGCTCGCTCGGGGTCCCGACCCGCCACCTGGACGTGCGTTACCTGGTGCGCGCCCCCGCGGGCGCGACGCCGCGGATCAGCGACGAGTCGCTGGACCTGCGGTGGTGGCCGGTGGACGCGCTGCCCGCCGACGACGACACCGTCGCGACGATGGTCGCCGCCGCCCGCTGAGCCGGGCTCAGAGGTTGCGCCAGAAGAACATCGCGGAGTATCCGAGCCGGAACAGCTCCTGGTTCCCGCCGGCGGCGCCGAACAGCAGCTGGGTGGCGGCGAAGAACAGCGCGCTCACCCCGGGCACGAACAGCAGCAGGGCGAGCAGCACGAACGGTGCCCAGGGCCGGACCCGCTCGCCGAGGCGCCGAGCCGGCGCGGACAGGTACGGCTCCAGCGCCCCCCAGCCGTCGAGGCCGGGCACGGGCAGCATGTTCAGCACGAACGCGATGATCTGGAAGTACGCGAGCGCGGACAGCCCGGCCGCCACCGGCAGCGGCATCCCCGGGAACGCGGCCACCGTGATGATCAACACGATGCCGAGGGCCAGGTTCGCCGCGGGGCCCGCCAGCGAGACCGCGCTGCGCCGGGCCCGCGACCGCAGCGCCCACTGGTTGATCCACACCGCCCCGCCGGGCAGCGGTAGCCCGCCGATCAGCAGGATGATCAGCGGCAGCACCAGGGACAGGCCGGGGTCGGCGTAGCGCCGCACGTCGAGGGTCAGGTATCCCTTCGCCGCGACCGAGGTGTCCCCGCCGCGATAGGCGGTGATGGCGTGCCCGTACTCGTGCAGGCACAGCGACACCACCCAGCCGCCGAGCACCAGGACGAAGATCCCGGAGGTCGCCAGGACCCCCGATCGGGTGGGGACGGCGGCGGCGGCGAGAACGCCACCGAGAAGGGTGACGCCGAGGATCAGCAGGAACCAGGGGCTGATGCGGCGTGTCAGGGACGGCACGTACCCATACTCCATGTCGGAGGAAACGCCCGCGCGCGACCCTTCACTCAATCGGCAGAGCCGGCTTGCACAGAGCGAGTGTCAGCGCTGTACTTACAGCGGTGTCATTCGCCAGTGCGTTGCGGGGAGGTGGGCGAGTGGACGACGTCGAGGGGTTCATGCGGATGCTGCGGCCGGTGGAGGCCGAGCCGGTGGGCACGGTCGAACGGCCCGATCACGAGATGGCCGACTACGACCAGGTCGCCCAGATCCTGGACCTGAAGGGTCTGCTGGACGACGGTTCCTCCGAGGAGGTGCCGGACTGGCAGGAGCGTGCGCTCTGCGCGCAGACCGACCCGGAGGCGTTCTTCCCCGAGAAGGGCGGCTCCACCCGTGAGGCCAAGCGCATCTGCTCCGGCTGCGAGGTCCGGGCCGAGTGCCTGGAGTACGCGCTGGCCCAGGACGAGCGTTTCGGCATCTGGGGCGGGCTGAGCGAGCGGGAGCGCCGTCGCCTCCGCCGCGCCGCTGTGTGAGACTCCGCGGGGGAAACAGGAACACGAGGGCCGGTCGCCGTCACGGTGACCGGCCCGTCGTCGTCCCCGGGCCGTGTCGCCCCGCGGGGGCGCTCAGCCGCCGTCGACGGCGTCGGGCTCGATGTTGAGGTACTCCGCGACCTGCTCGACGAGCACCTCGTGCACGAGGTCGGCGAGGTCCTCGCCGTTGCGCGCCCTGGCCTCGAGCGGGCGGCGGTAGAGCACGATCCGCGCCCGGGTCGGCATCCCGGCGGAGTCGACTCCGGCCGGCACGAGGTGCGCCAGCGGGACGCCGACGTCGGCCAGCACCCCGGTGCCCCACACGATCTCGTCGGGCGAGGTGCGGTCGACCGACGGCACGTCGTCGACGGCGAGGTCGAGGTCGGCCAGCTCCGGGCCCCAGCGCGCCTCGATCGGTTCGAGCGCCTCCAGCACCTTCGCGTCGAAGCGTTCGGCGCGGGTGCGGAAGGCCGGCGTCGACACCGGGTACATCAGGCCGCGCAGGCCGCGTCCTCGCCGGTCCCGCCGGCGCGGGCTGCGCGGCGACCGGCGGTCGTTCTCGGGACGAGCGGTGGGCACCAGGGCATTCTAGGACCCCCGCGCCCCACCCGGGGGTGACCCGCGACCGCGGCGGGCGGACCGTCCGCCGAGCGGGGTGCGCGTCGCAGTGCGGCGGCGGGCCCGTGACGGGCTATCGTCGGCGACGTGTTGAGTGTGCGGAGATGTTCACGGACGGGCTGCACCGAGCTCGCCGTCGCCACGCTCACCTACGTCTACGCCGACTCGACCGCCGTCGTCGGCCCGCTGGCCACGCAGGCCGAGCCGCACTCCTACGACCTCTGCACCGGGCACGCGCACAACCTCACCGCCCCCCGCGGGTGGGAGGTCGTCCGGTTCGAGGGCGAGTTCGCCCAGCCCCAGCACAGCGGCGAGGACCTCACCGCCCTCGCCGATGCCGTCCGCGAGGCGGGTCGGGTGGACCGGCCGGTCGAGGTGGTCGCACGGCCCGGTGGCACGGGGCGGCGCGGGCACCTGCGGGTGCTCCCGAAGCCCGAGGACGGCTGAGCCGCCCCACGGGGTGAGGAGACCTGCGCGGACGGGTGACACGGCTGCGCTAGGGTCGTGCGTCGTGCCCGACCTCTCGGCGATCGTGAAGGCCTACGACATCCGCGGTGTCGTCGGCGACCAACTGGACGAGCCCACCGCGCGCGCACTGGGTGCGGCGACGGCGCGGCTCGTGGCGGGCGACGACCCGGCGCCGTCGGCGGTGGTCGTCGGGCGGGACATGCGGGACAGCTCGCCCGCGCTCGCGGCGGCGTTCGCCGACGGGGTGACCGGGCAGGGGCTCGACGTCGTCGACATCGGGCTCGCGAGCACCGACATGCTCTACTACGCCTCCGGCACGCTGGACCTGCCCGGCGCGATGTTCACCGCGAGCCACAACCCGGCCGCCTACAACGGCATCAAGCTGTGCCGCGCCGGCGCCGTCCCGGTCGGCCAGGACTCCGGCCTCGCGACGATCCGCGACGAGGCGGGCCGCTTCCTCGACTCCGGGGTCCCCGAGGTCCCGTCGCCCGGTGCCGTGCGCACCGAGGACATGCTCACCGGCTACGCGCGCTACCTGCGCGGCCTGGTCGACCTGACCTCGCTGGACGCCTCCCCGGAGCTGACCGTCGTCGTCGACGCCGGGAACGGGATGGGCGGGCACACCGTCCCGACCGTGTTCGACGGTCTGAACGTGCGCGTCGTGCCGCTGTACTTCGAGCTCGACGGAAACTTCCCGAACCACGAGGCGAATCCGCTGGACCCGGCGAACCTGGTCGACCTGCAGAAGCGGGTCGTCGCCGAGGGCGCGGACCTCGGCCTGGCCTTCGACGGCGACGCCGACCGCTGCTTCGCCGTCGACGAGCGGGGCGAGGCGGTGAGCCCCAGCGCCATCACCGGGCTGGTCGCGGCCCGTGAGCTCGTCCGGGCGCACGCGGCGGGGGAGTCCGACGTCGCCGTCATCCACAACCTGATCACCTCGCGGGCGGTCCCCGAGCTGGTCGCCGAGCACGGCGGCCGCGCGGTCCGCACCCGGGTGGGCCACTCGTTCATCAAGCAGACGATGGCCGAGACCGGCGCGGTGTTCGGCGGCGAGCACTCCGCGCACTACTACTTCCGCGACTTCTGGAAGGCCGACTCCGGCATGCTCGCGGCGCTGCACCTGCTGGCCGCGCTCGGCGAGCACCGGGCGGCCGCCGCCGGTGCGACGGTGTCCGGGCTGATGGCGGGCTACGACCGCTACGCCGCCTCCGGGGAGATCAACTCGACGGTCGACGACCAGGCCGCGCGGGTCGCCGAGATCGAGGGCGTCTTCGGCCCGCGCGACGGTGTCGAGCTCGACCGGCTCGACGGCCTGACCGTCTCGCTGCCGGACGGATCGTGGTTCAACCTGCGGGCCTCGAACACCGAGCCGCTGCTGCGGCTCAACGTCGAGGCGGCCGACGACGCGGCCGTCCGTGCCCTGGTGGACGAGGTGCTGGCGGTCGTGCGCGCCTGATCGCGCGGCCCCGCACACCTGCGGTGATGGCGTCCGTACCCGGTCGGCTGCCGCGGAGTGTCGGTACCGGGTGGCAGCATCGAGAGCGCGACATGACGACGAGGAGAACCGTGGCCCTACAGCTCGACCCCCAGCTGCTGGAGATCCTGGCCTGCCCGTGCGACGCGCACGCGGTACTGACCCCGGGTGAGGACCGACTGACCTGCACGGCGTGCGGTCGCGCGTTCCCGGTGACCGACGGGATCCCGGTGCTGCTCCTCGACGAGGCGCTGCCCGGGACCGGGCCGGCGGGGGACGGACGGGACGACGGGTGAACGGGGTGCTCGACGACACGCTGCTGGCCGATCCCGAGGGGCTGGCGGCGCGGGACACCACGGGCGTCCTGCGGGCCGCCGCGACCGCGGGCGCCCAGGTCCGCTCCGCCCTCTACACCGCGGGCCAGGCCGGGCTGGACCGGCTGCGCGGGCACCGTCCGCGCGCGCTGGTGCTGCTGCGCCGGCCCGGTGTCTCCGGGGTGGTGGCCGACCTCGTCACGGCCCTGCTCACCGACCGCTGTCCGGTGCCGGTCGTGACCGCCGAGCGGCTGCCGGGCTGGATCGGGCCGCTGGACGTCGTCGTCGCGCACTCCGCGGACCCCACCGACCCGGAGCTGGCCGAGTCGGTCGCCGTCGCGGTGCACCGCGGCGCCGAGGTCGTGCTGTCCGCGCCGGACTCCGGGCCGGTCGCCCAGGCCGGCGCCGGGCGCGCCCGGCTGGTCGAGCCGCGCATCCCGCTGCCCGAGGGGCTCGGGTTCGCCCAGGCGCTGACCGTGGCGCTGGTCGCCGTCGCCGAGCTGGACCTGCTGCCCGGGATGCGCAGCGAGGAGGTCCCGGCCCGGCTCGAGGCGCTCGCCGACGCGCTGGACGCCGAGGCCGAGCGCTGCCAGCCCGCGCACGAGCCGTTCGTGAACCCGGCGAAGGCGCTCGCGTTGCGGCTGGCCGAGCGGACGCCGCTGCTGTGGGGCGTGGACCCGGCCGCCGCCGCGGTGGCCCGGCACGGCGCGCTGGCGCTGGCCACCCACGCCGGTGTCGTCGCGCACGCCGACGGGCTCGCGCAGGCGGGCACCCTGGCCGGTCTGCGCGTCGCCGTCGACCTGTCCGAGCGGGGCGGGGGCGACATCTTCCACGACCCGTTCGACGACCCGGCCCCCGGTGGCGACGCGCCACCGCCGCGGCTGGTGCTGCTCGGCACGGGGGAGGAGGACCCGCAGTCGGTGAGCCGCCGGGTGCTCGGCAGGGAGTGGCCGAACGCCGACCTGGCACACCCGGTCGACGAGATCCCGCGCGGCACCCGCGACGCGGCGCTGCTGCGGGCCGGTGTGCTCGCCCTGCGCGCCGACATCGCCGCCGTGTACCTCGGCCTGGCGACCGGCGCCACCCTGATCACCTGACCCCGCGCACCTGACACCGGGAGACCCGTGGAACTGCTGGAGAACCCGATCCGCACCTACGCGTGGGGCTCGCGGACGGTCATCGCCGAGCTGCTCGGCGAGCCCGTCCCGTCACCGCACCCGCAGGCGGAGCTGTGGCTGGGCGCGCACCCGGCCGCCCCGTCGACGGTCGGCGGGGGCACCCGCCCGCTGCACGAGCTCATCGCCGCCGACCCGGTCGCCGCGCTGGGCCCGGGCCGCGACCGCTGGGAGGGACGGCTGCCGTTCCTGTTGAAGGTGCTGGCCGCCGAGGAGCCGCTGAGCCTGCAGGCCCACCCGAGCCTGGAGCAGGCCCGTGAGGGCTGGGAGCGGGAGAACGCCGCGGGGATCGCGGTGGACGCGCCGGACCGCAGCTACCGCGACGCCCACCACAAGCCGGAGCTGATCTGCGCGCTGACCGAGTTCGTCGCGCTGGTCGGGTTCCGCGAGCCGGCCCGCACGGTGGAGCTGCTGCGCGCCCTGGACGTCCCCGAGCTCGCCGCCTACACCGAGCTGCTGGCCGGCCAGCCGTGCCCGGACGGGCTGCGCGCGCTGTTCACCACCTGGATCACGCTGCCCCAGTCGGTGCTCGACGGGCTCGTCCCGGCCCTGCAGGACGGTGCGGTCCGGCTGCTGGAGCGCGGCACCGCCCAGGAGTGGACCGGCGAAGCGAAGACCGCGCTCGACCTGTCCGAGCGCTACCCCGACGATGCGGGCGTGCTCGCCGCGCTGCTGCTCAACCGGATCACCCTGGCCCCCGGCGAGGCGCTGTTCCTGCCGGCCGGGAACCTGCATGCGTACCTGTCCGGGGCGGGCATCGAGGTGATGGCCAACTCCGACAACGTGCTGCGCGGCGGGCTGACGCCCAAGCACGTCGACGTGCCGGAGCTGCTGCGCGTCCTCGACTTCACCGCCCCGCCGCCGCCGGTCCGCGCCCCGGTCCCCGACCCCGGCGCCGACGGCTGGCACCGCTACGACGTGCCGGTCGAGGAGTTCCTGCTCCGCCGCGCGGTCACCGACGGCCGGGACAAGCTCGACGTCCCCGGCACCGGCGCCCGCATCCTGCTGTGCGTCGACGGTGACGCCGCGGTCGACGCCGGCGGCGTCACCGTCGAGCTGCCCCGCGGTCGCGCGGTGTTCCTCTCCGCGGCCGACAGCGGCGCCGTGCTGACCACCGGCGAGGACGGGGCCACCGTCTTCCTGTCCGGCGACGCGCTGTAGCCCACCTGCTCTGACCCGCTCCAGCCGCCGCCGTCCAGCGCTCCGGCCCGTCGGGCTGCACGCCGCCGGGTGGTGGCCCGCCGCGCTGCAGGCCACCGCGTTCCGGCTCACCCGGTGCGGCGGGCCGCGG
>NZ_JAMXSG010000214.1:0-10280 GCF_024124365.1 Pseudonocardia sp. McavD-2-B | reverse complement strand
GCGGGGGCGGCGGCGGGGCCTGCCCCGGCGCGGGCGGCGGCGGGGCCTGGCCGTCCGGCCCCGGCTGACCGGGGGGCGGCGGCGCGGCGGTGTCACCGGTACCGGTCCGCTCGCGGGCGAACTTGGTCGCGGTGTCGATCTGACCGTCGTGACCGTACTTCTGCTTGGCCGCGTCGCCGACCTTGTTCAGGGCCTGGTCGACCTTGTCGTCGTGCTTGCCGAGCAGTTCCTTGGCCTTGTCCAGGAAACTCATGCGCCCCATGCTGGCCCCGTCAGCGCCGGGGCGCAGTGCCGGGCCGTCGCTCGTTCGGGTGGTGGTGGCCGCCGGTCGCCGAGCGGAGCCGGGCGTGCTCCGGGCGGAGGTCGTCCACCCGGGTCACGCCGAGCAGCTGCATCGTCCGCTCCGCCTCGGCGCGCAGGATCTCCACCGCGCGGGACACCCCGGCCTCGCCACCGGCCATCAGCCCGTACAGGTAGGCGCGGCCCACCAGCGCCGCGCGGGCGCCGAGCGCGACGGCGGCGACGACGTCGCCGCCGTGGGTGATCCCGGTGTCCACCAGGACCTCCGCGTCGTCGCCGAGCTCCTGCACCACCGGCTCGATCAGCTCGGCGGGCACCGGGGCCCGGTCCAGCTGCCGTCCGCCGTGGTTGGACAGCAGCACGCCGTCGGCGCCCGCGTCGGCGACGCGGCGGGCGTCGGTGACCGACTGGACGCCCTTGACCACCAGCTTCCCGGGCCAGGCCCCGCGCAGCCAGGTGACGTCGTCGAGGGTCAGCGCCGGATCGAACACCCGGTTGATCACCTCGTAGGGGCTGCCGCCGCCCGCGGCGAGCGACTCGAACGTCAGCGGCTCGGTGGTGAGCAGGTCGAACCACCAGCGGGGGTGGCGGGCGCCGTCGACGAAGGTCCGCAGCGACAGCGCGGGCGGGATGGACAGGCCGTTGCGGGCGTCGCGGCGCCGGTTGCCGCCGACCGGGGTGTCCACGGTGAGCAGCAGCGTGTCGTAGCCGGCCTCCTGCGCCCGGGAGACGAGCTCGTGGGCGACCGAGCGGTCGCGCCACAAGTAGAGCTGGAACCAGTGCCGCCCGCCGCGCCCGGCCTCGGCGACGCCCTCGATCGTCGTCGAGCCCATCGTCGAGAGCGTGTAGGGGATCCCGGCCCGCGCGGCGACGGCGGCGACCGCGCGCTCGCCCTCGGTGTGCATCATCCGCGTGAAACCGGTCGGGGCCAGCGCGAACGGCAGCGACGAGCGCCCGCCCAGGATCTCCCGGCCGGTGTCCACCCGCGAGACGTCGGTGAGCACGGTCGGCGAGAACTCCACCGACGCCCACACCTCGCGGGCCCGGCGCAGGCTCACCTCGTCCTCGGCGGCCCCGTCGGTGTAGTCGAACACCGCCCGCGGCGCGCGGCGCCGCGCCAGCTCACGCAGGTCACCGATGCTCGACGCGCGGGCGAGCCGGGCCGCCGTGCGGTCCAGGGTGAACGGGGCCGGCCGCAGCAGCGGCGCCAGCTCGGACGGGCGGGGAATGCGACGGCGCACCATCGCCCCGACATTAGGTGACCGGTCAGCGTCGGCGCAGCAGCTCGTAGGCGGCGACGGCTCCGGCGGAGGCGACGTTGAGCGACTCCACCCCGCCGTACATCGGCAGCGAGAGGATCCCGTCGAGCCGGGAACGGACGTCCTCGGTCAGGCCGTCGGTCTCGTTGCCCAGTACCAGCGCGATCCGGGACGGGAGCGACGCCTCCAGCAGCGAGTCGCCGCCGGCGTCGAGCCCGAACACCCCGAACCCGGCGGCGTGCATGAGGTCGACGCCCTCGGTGGCGGTGGCGCAGCGCAGCACCGGCGCGGCGAACGCCACCCCGGCCGACGCCTTGATCACCAGCGGGTCGATGGCGGGCACCCCGCGGCGGGGCAGCAGCACGCCGTCCAGACCGGCGGCCGTCGCGCTGCGCAGGATCATCCCGACGTTCGACGGGTTGGTGACGGCGTCGAGCACCAGCACCGACGCCGGCCGCCGGGTGCCCAGGTCGGACAGGAAGTGCTCCAGCGGCGACATCCGCGGGGCGACGACGTCGGCCAGCACGCCCTGGTCATGGCGGCCGTTGCCGGCCAGCACCTTCACCCGCTGCGCGGTCGCGCGCTGCACCGGCACCCCGCGACCGCGGGCGGCCGCGGTGATCTCGCGCTCGCCGCCACCGCGCACCGTGTCGGCCAGCACGACCTTGTCGACCTCCAGGTCGGGGTCGGCCAGCGCCTCCAGGACGGGCTTGCGGCCGTAGACCGTGATGAACCGGTCCTTCGGGGAGACCGCACCTGCATCGCTCACGAGGAGAAGCGTCGCACGTAGGATCGCGGCCATGCCGTCCCGGCTCTCCGCACTCGACGCGTCCTTCCTGTACCTGGAGGAGGCGACCACACCGATGCACGTCGGCGGGGTCGCCGTGTTCGACCGCCCCGACGACGGCTTCGACTACGACCGGCTGGTCGAGCTCATCGAGCAGCGCATCGCGCTGGTGCCGCGCTACCGGCAGAAGGTCCGCCACGTCCCGGGCAACCTCGCGCGCCCGGTGTGGGTCGACGACCCCGAGTTCGACATCGCCTACCACGTGCGCCGCTCGGCACTGCCCCGTCCGGGCAGCGAGGAGCAGCTGACCGAGCTGGTCGGGCGCCTGATGTCGCGCCCGCTGGACCACACCCGCCCGCTGTGGGAGATGTACCTCATCGAGGGCCTCGCCCCCGCCGGGGACGGCCGCGGCGGCGACGGCGGACGCGTCGCGATCCTCACCAAGACCCACCAGGCGATGGTCGACGGCATCTCCGCCATCGACATCGGCCAGGTCATCCTGGACGTCTCCGCCGAGCCGCGGGACACCCCGGACGAGCTGTGGATGCCGCGCCCGGAGCCGACCGACGGCCAGCTCGTGCTCGACGCGATCTCCGAGGCGGTCACCCGCCCCACCGAGATCGTGGACAACGTCCGGGTCGCCGCGGGCGACGCGCTGGCCACCGTCGGCAAGCTCGCCGGGGCCGCGGGCAAGGTCCTGAACATGGCCCGCACCGCGGGCCGCCGCGCGCCCGGGCTCCCGTTGAACGCCGAGATCTCCACCCAGCGCCGGTTCGCGATGGCCCGCACCGACCTGGAGGACTACCGCAAGGTCCGCGCCGCCTACGGCTGCGACGTCAACGACGTGGTGCTCGCCGTCATCGCCGGTGCCCTGCGCACCTGGCTGATGTCGCGCGGCGAGCCGGTCGCCGGGTCGTCGTCGGTGCGGGCGCTGGTGCCGCTGTCGGTGCGCGGGGAGGGCGACGTACCCAGTTCGGCGACCGGCGGGTCGCTCGGGAACCGGGTGGCGTCGTTCCTGGTGGACCTGCCCGTCGGCGAGCCGAGCCCGCTGGTGCGGCTGCACCAGGTCACCCACCAGATGCGCGAGCACACCGACACCGGCGACGCCGTCGGTGCGGACACGCTGGTGCGGATCGGCGGGTTCGCCCCGCCGACGCTGCACGCCGTCGGCGCCCGCGCCGCGAACGGCATGGCCCGGCACTTCTTCAACCTGGTCGTGACCAATGTGCCCGGCCCGCAGTTCCCGCTCTACGCGGCCGGGGCGCGGATGCTGGAGATGTTCCCGGTGGTGCCGCTGGCGAAGGGTCAGGCCGTCTCCATCGGCCTGACCAGCTACGACGGTGGTGTGTACTACGGACTGAACGGGGACAGGGGCGCCATGGGCGACCTGGACGTGCTCGCCGGGATGGTGGACGAGTCACTCGAGGAGCTCCTCGAGACACTGCGACAGACACCGATGACACCCGTCAGAGGAGACGACCGTTGAGGATCTACCTCCCCGCGACCTGGCCGATGCTGGCCCGCACGGTGAAGACCGGGAACTTCGAGCCGCTGGGCGGCACCGCGTTCGCACTCACCCCGAAGCTGCGCGAGTCCTACACCGCGGGCGACGACGAGGAGCTCGAGTACGCCGCGATGAACGAGGCGGCGCGGGCGTCGCTGCGGCTGCTCTCGGTCGAGTTCGGGCTGGGCGAGGACGACACCCCCGCCCGCCGGGTCGTGGTGTCCGCCGACACCGACGACGTCACCCTGCGCCCCGACCTCGACGACGGCGCGGTCCGGGTCACCGGCCCGGTGCCGGTGTCGAAGATCGCCGCCGTGCACGTGGACCTGCCGGAGGCCGAGCACGCCGTCCGGGAGGCGGCCGGCGCGGTCGACAAGGCCGACCTGGGCGACATGGACGCCGAGTTCCTCGTCGGTGAGGCCGAGGACCACGAGCTGGCCTGGTACGACGGCACCGAGCTGCCGTTCCTCGTCGAGCTGGGCTGAGCCCCGGCGGTCGGTCAGCCCGTCCCGGCCGGCGGCCCCGGTGCGGGATCGGCGAACACCGGGTCCCGCCCCTCCAGCCGCGCGGTCACCGCCTCGCGCTGGTTCGGGCTCGCGATCAGCGCACTGATCTCGGCCTGTTCGGCGGCGAGCTGCTCGGCGGGTGGGCGGGGCGCCGCGAGCAGCCGCTTCGCCGCACGCACGGCGTGCGGGTTGCGGGCGGCGATCTCGTGCGCGGTCGCCAGCGCGGCCGCCCGCGGGTCCTCGGCGGTGCGGGTCGCGAGCCCCAGCGCGACGGCCTTGGTGCCGGACACCGTGCGCCCGGTGAAGGTCAGGTCGCGGGCGACGTCGCGCCCGACCAGCTGCGGCAGCAGCAGCGTGCCGCCCATGTCCGGCACCAGGCCCCATATGATCTCCAGCACCGACAGCGTCGCGGTGGGGGCGACGATCCGCAGGTCCGCCCCCAGCGCGATCTGCAGCCCGCCGCCCAGCGCGTGCCCCTGTACGGCGGCGATCACCGGCACGTCCAGCTCGGCCCAGACATACGCTGCGCGCTGCCCGGTCGCGTGCGCCGGGGAGCCCTCGCGCGGCGGGGGCAGCTCGGCGGTGGCCGAGCGCCGTTCACCGGAACGCATCGCGCGGAACATGTCGCGGTCCAGCCCGGCGCAGAAGTCCGGCCCGTCCGCCGAGAGAACCACCGCGCGGACGTCCGTGCGGTCGCGCAGCGCCTCCGCGGCGTGCACGATCGCGGTGAACTGGGCGACGTCGAGGGCGTTGCGGCGCTCCGGGCGGGTGAGCCGCACCTCGGCGACGCCGTCGTCGACGGTGGTCCGGACACGCTCGCTCATGCACCGGACCGTAACCCGGATCGGAGGCCGGTATGGCGTTCGTCGCGCCGCAGCTGCACGAGGTGACCCGTGGGCTCGCGTTCCCGGAGGGCCCGGTGGCGCTGTCCGACGGGTCGGTGCTCGTCGTCGAGATCGCGGCCGGGCGGCTGACCCGGGTGCTGCCCGACGGCGGCCACGTCACCGTCGCCGAGACCGGGGGTGGACCGAACGGCGCCGCGATCGGCCCGGACGGCGCCGTCTACGTCTGCGACAACGGCGGCTTCACCTGGCACACCCGCCCCGACGGCACCGTGTACCCGGGCAACCAGCCCGAGGACTACCGCGGCGGCGCGATCCTGCGCGTCGACCCCGACACCGGCGGCTCCTCGGTGCTCCACGACGGCCTGCGCGGCCCCAACGACATCGTCTTCGCCGCCGACGGCACCTTCTGGTTCACCGACCTCGGCAAGCGCCGCCCCCGCGAGGTCGACCTCGGCGGGCTGTACCACGCCCGTACCGACGGCTCGGCGCTCACCGAGGTCGTGCACCCGCTCATGACCCCGAACGGCGTGGGTCTGTCCCCGGACGGTTCCCGGCTCTACGTCGCCGAGACCGCCACCGGCCGTGTCTGGTGCTGGGCGGTGACCGGACCCGGCACGCTCGCCGCGCCGCCGGAACTGCCCGGCCCGCCCGGCCCCGGTGACGCCCGCCTGCTGCACGGCTTCGCCGGGTTCCGCAACCTCGACTCGCTCGCCGTCGACGGCGACGGGAACGTCTGCGTCGCCACCCTGGTCTCCGGCGAGGTCAGCGTGCTGTCCCCGGCCGGGGAGCTGCTCGGTACCGTCGCGCCGCCCGAGCACGACCCGCACGTCACGAACATCTGCTTCGCCGGCGCCGGGTCGCGCGACGCCTGGATCACCTCGTCGGGACGGGGTCGGCTCTACCGCTGCACCTGGCCGGTCGACGGTCTCGACCTGGCGTTCCGCCGCTGAGGGCCCGGGTCAGCCGCGGACCGGCGGTTCGATGGTGATCGGGGCGCCCCAGCCGTCGTAGCGGACGAGGGCGTCGAGCGCCGCGCCGTCGGGGAGCTGCTGGCGGACCCGGCTGCGCAGCGGCCTGCGCTCGGCGTCGACCCAGATCTCCGCGCTCAGCCGGGTCAGCCCGGCCCGCTGCTGGGCCTGCAGCGCCGTGCGGCGCGCCGGGTCGGTCTCGGTCGCCGCGGCCCGGACCAGGTCGACGACCAGTGTGTAGTGCACGGTCGGGGTGCCGTCGACGGCGTCGTCGGCGGCGTCGGCGACGAGCACCGCGTCCGGGTAGCGCGCGACCGCCCCCAGCGGGTCGAGTCCGGCGGCGACGTTCGCGGCCAGCGTCGCGTGGGACATCTGCTCCGGGGGCAGCGAGACCCGGCCGGCCTCGCCCCAGCCGCCCTCGCCGGGGCGCAGCCAGGTCCGGCCGTCGATCCGGATGATCTCCGTGCTCCGGGCGACCGCGCCGGACGGGCCGGAGCGCAGCAGCAGCCGCACCGCGGGGGCGTCCCCGTCCTGGTCGACCCGCAGGGCGCCGTCGCCGGTGACCGGGACGGTCGTGCCGCCGTCGGTCAGGGTGCCCGCCACGGACAGCGTCGAGCCGCCGTCGAGCCGGGTGCGGGCCCGAACGTCGGTGATCAGCGGCGCCGGGTCGTAGTACTTCGGCAGGGCGGCGGGCGCGGCGGCGGGCGGTGCGGGGGTGGCACCGAAGGAGCCGGGCCAGGCGCAGCCGGTCAGCCCGGGCACCAGCACCGCCCCGCACAGCAGCAGCGTCATCGCGCGCCGTCCCGGCACTACCCGCTCCCCGGCCGTCGTCGTGATGGTCAGAACCTGTCGCTCGCCAGCGCCACCAGCACGCGGCGCAACGCCTCGAGTCTGCCTCCTCCGAGCGCGCCGGAGGCGACCAGGTCGTCCAGTGCGCACTCCGGGTCGGCGGGCGGCCCGAGGTGCCCGCAGCCGCGCGGGCAGTCCTCGATCGCGGTCGCCAGGTCGCCGAACGCGGCGACGACGTCGTCCGCACCGACGTGCGCGAGACCGAACGAGCGCACCCCGGGGGTGTCGACGACCCACCCCTCGGCGTGCGGGAACGCCAGCGCCGCGGTGGTCGTGTGCCGGCCCTTCCCCACACCCGACACCCGTCCGATGGCCTGCGTCGCGGCCGGGACGATCGCGTTGACCAGGGTGGACTTGCCGACCCCGGAGTGTCCGACCAGCGCGCACAGCCGCCCGGACAGCTCCTCCCGCAGCGCGTCCAGCCCGGACGGAGGCCCGGACTCCGAGCGCCCGGTCACCAGCACCGGCACGCCGAGCTCGCGGTACTGCGCCGCGAACGGCTCCGGGTCGGCGAGGTCGGACTTGGTCAGGCACAGCACCGGCTGCAGCCCACCGGCGAAGGCCGCGACCAGGCAGCGGTCGACGAACCCGCTGCGCGGCACCGGGTCGGCGACGGCGGTGACCACGATCAGCCGCTGCGCGTTCGCGACGACGATCCGCTCGTAGGGGTCGGTGTCGTCGGCGGTGCGGCGCAGCACGGTGTCACGCTCGGCGACCCGCACGATCCGGGCGAGGGTGTCCGGCTCACCGGACAGGTCCCCGACGAGGTCCACCCGGTCCCCGACGACGACCGGCGTCCGGCCCAGCTCGCGGGCCCGCATGGCGACGACCTGGGGCAGGCCCGGGTCGGCGTCGACCGCGCAGGTCCACCGTCCCCGGTCGACGGCGGTGACCATCGCGCGGGTCGCGTCGGCGTGTGCGGGCCTGCGCTTGCTGCGCGGCCTGCTCCCGCGCCGTCCGGGGCGGACACGGACGTCGGACTCGTCGAGCCTGCTGATGTCGCGGGGCATGTCAGTTCCCGACCAGCGCCGCCCACCGCCCGGGGAAGTCCGGGATGGTCTTGTCGGTGCTCGCGACGTCGTCGACCTCGACGCCCGGCACCACCAGCCCGATGATCGCGCCCGCGGTCGCCATCCGGTGGTCGGCGTAGGCGCCCCACGGCCGGTCGGACCTCCCGGTGAGCGGCTTCGGCTCGATGACCAGGCCGTCCTCGGTCTCGGTGACGGCACCGCCGAGCGCGGTGATCTCGGTGGCGAGGGCGGCGAGCCGGTCAGTCTCGTGGCCCCGCAGGTGCCCGATCCCGCGCAGCCGCGAGGTGCCCGACGCCAGCGCGGCGACCGCGGCGACGGTGGGGGCGAGCTCGCCCGCGTCGTGCAGGTCGACGTCGACGCCGGTGAGCCGGTCCGGCCCGGTCACGGTGAGGCCGTCGGCGGTGTGCGTGACCGTGGCGCCGAACTGCTCCAGCACCGGCAGGACGTCGACGCCGGGCTGGGTGGTCTCGGCCGGCCAGCCGCGCACGGTGACCCGCCCGCCGGTCACGACGGCCGCGGCGAGGAACACCGAGGCGTTCGACAGGTCGGGCTCGACCGACCAGTCCCGCGCCGCGACCGGGCCGGGCTCGACCCGCCAGGTGTTCGGCTCGGCGTCGTCGACGGCCACCCCGGCGGCGCGCAGCATCTCCACGGTCATCGCGATGTGCGGCTGCGACGGCAGCGGCGTCCCGTCGTGGACCACGGTCACGCCGCGCTCGAACAGCGACCCGGACAGCAGCAGCCCGGACACGAACTGCGACGAGGCCGACGCGTCGATCGTGACCTCGCCGCCCCGGACCGGGCCGCCGTCGAGCACGAACGGCAGCGCGTCGGCGGCGCCGTCGTAGGACACGGTGGCCCCGAGCGCGCGCAGCGCGTCCAGCACGGTGCCCATCGGGCGCTCCCGGGCGCGCGGGTCGCCGTCGAAGCGGACCGCACCGGACGCCGTCGCCGCGGCCGGGGGGACGAATCGCATGACCGTGCCGGCGAGCCCGCAGTCGACCCCGGCGGGCGCCTCGGGGGTCCCGCCGCGCAGCCCGGGGTGCGCGCCGATCTCCACCGTGTCCCCGAGCGTGGTGACCGGGACGCCGAGCGCGGCGAGCGCCCCGGTCATCAGCGCGGTGTCGCGGGTGGGCGGGGCGCCGTCGACCCGGACGTCGCCGCCGGACAGGCCGGCGAGCAGCAGCGCACGGTTGGTCACCGACTTCGACCCGGGGACGGTGACGGTGCCGGTCACCGGCGACCCGGGCGTGGGGGCGGTCCAGTTGCTCACGCCTCCATCCTTCCCCACGTGGGAGGATGGGGCGCATGTGCGGCCGTTACGCCTCCACGAAGGCCCCCGCGGACCTGGCCGACGAGTTCCACGCCGTCGACGCGACGCAGGAGACCTCGCAGCGTCCGGACTACAACGTGGCGCCGACCAAGGACATCACCGTGGTGGTCGAACGCCACCCCCGCGACGAGAGCGGCGAGCCCGACCGGGGCGCCACCGAGCGGTCGCTGCGCACCGTGCGCTGGGGGTTGGTGCCGTTCTGGGCGAAGGACCCGTCGGCGGGTGCGCGGATGGTGAACGCCCGATCGGAGACGATCACCGAGAAGCCCGCGTTCCGCCGCGCGGCCGCGTCGCGGCGCTGCCTGTTCCCGATGGACGGCTGGTACGAGTGGCAGCGCCACGACGCCGTCCCGAAGTCCCAGGGAGGGACCGGCAAGCCGACCAAGCAGCCGTACTTCACCCACTACGCCGACGGCGCCACGATGGCGATGGCGGGCATCTGGGAGTTCTGGCGCCCGCAGGGCGACGAGCTGACCGAGAAGTACCCGGACGGGCTGGTCACCGCCTGCGTGCTCACCACCGACGCGGTCGGCCCGCTGACCCAGGTGCACGACCGGATGCCGCTGCTGCTGCGCCCCGACGACTGGTCGGACTGGCTCGACCCGGACCGCGGCACCGGCGACGAGGGGGTGACCCGGCTTCTGGTCCCGCCGTCGCCGGAGCTGGTCTCGACCCTGGACATCCGGCCGGTCTCGCCGCAGGTCAACAACGTCCGCAACAACGCGCCCGAGCTGCTCGACCGGCTCCCTGACGACCAGGTGACCGAGCCGATCCAGCTCGACCTGCTCTCGTGACCGCGGCGCGCGAGGTCGACACCCCGCGCGGCCCGGCCCGGGTCACCCTGCACCGGGCGGGGTCCCCGCGCGGGCTGCTGCTGCTCGGGCACGGCGCGGGCGGC
>NZ_JAMXSG010000213.1:0-10316 GCF_024124365.1 Pseudonocardia sp. McavD-2-B | reverse complement strand
GGGCGGGTTCGAGCCGGGCAGCCCGGAGGGCCCGCACGGCGGTGCCGACGCCGGACCGGACGCCGCCGACGAGCACACCACCCGGCTGCCCGTCACCCCGCCGGCCGGCTCCCCGGCCACCGGCCGCGACGAGGTCGAGCCGCCCACCAGCCGGATGTCCGCCGTGGGCCGCCCCGGCACCCCGGACCCGCTGACGGCGCCGTTCTCCGACATCGAGGACGCGCTGCGCCGCGACGGCGGTACGCCCGCCCACCCGGGCGCCACCGCCGACCCGGACGCCGAGGACACCCCGGCCGACCCGGCACCGGGCGGCGACCCGGTGTCCGGCCGTGCCCGGCCCGTCGACGACCGCCCGTGGCCGCCACCGCCCACCGGATCCCCATCCACCCCGCAGCACCCGGACCGGCACGACCAGGCCCGGCAGGAGGACCACTGATGCCCCGCCGCGACGACATCGACCACGTCATGGTGATCGGCTCCGGGCCGATCGTCATCGGTCAGGCCTGCGAGTTCGACTACTCCGGCACCCAGGCGTGCCGGGTGCTGCAGTCCGAGGGCATCCGGGTCTCCCTGGTCAACTCCAACCCGGCGACGATCATGACCGACCCGGAGTTCGCCGATGCCACCTACGTCGAGCCGATCACCCCGGAGTTCGTCGAGAAGGTCATCGTCGCCGAGCGCGACAACGGCACCCCGGTCACCGCGATGCTCGCGACCCTGGGCGGGCAGACCGCACTCAACACCGCGATCGCGCTGCACGAGAACGGTGCCCTGGAGCGCCACGGCGTCGAGCTGATCGGCGCCGACGTCGACGCCATCGAGCGCGGCGAGGACCGGCTCAAGTTCAAGGACATCGTGATCGGGGTCGGCGGCGACGTCCCCCGCTCCCGGGTCTGCCACTCCATGGAGGAGGTCCGCTCCGCCGCCGACGAGCTGGGCCTGCCCGTGGTCATCCGGCCGTCGTTCACCATGGGCGGGCTCGGCTCGGGCATGGCGCACTCGGCGCAGGACCTGGAGCGCCTCGCCGGCGCCGGGCTCGCCGCCTCCCCGGTCACCGAGGTCCTCATCGAGGAGTCGGTGCTCGGCTGGAAGGAGTACGAGCTGGAGCTCATGCGCGACCACCACGACAACGTGGTCGTCATCTGCTCCATCGAGAACATCGACCCGATGGGCGTGCACACCGGTGACTCGATCACCGTCGCCCCGGCGATGACCCTGACCGACCGCGAGTACCAGCACATGCGCGACGTCGGCATCGCCGTGCTGCGCGCGGTCGGCGTCGACACCGGCGGCTGCAACATCCAGTTCGCGATCCACCCCGAGACCGGGCGCCTGGTCGTGATCGAGATGAACCCGCGCGTCTCGCGGTCCTCCGCGCTGGCGTCGAAGGCCACCGGCTTCCCGATCGCCAAGATCGCCGCGAAGCTCGCCGTCGGCTACACCCTCGACGAGATCCGCAACGACATCACCGGTGAGACCATCGCCGCGTTCGAGCCGTCGCTGGACTACGTGGCGGTCAAGATCCCGCGGTTCGCGTTCGAGAAGTTCCCCGGCGCCGATCCCGAGCTGACGACGACCATGAAGTCCGTCGGCGAGGCGATGGCGCTGGGCCGCTCGTTCCCGGAGGCGCTGGGCAAGGCGCTGCGCTCGATGGAGCGGGAGCGGGCCGGGTTCTGGACCGCTCCCGACCCGGAGGGCGAACCGCAGTACACCGTCCCGGTCGACGGCCGCATCTACGAGGTCGAGCGCGCGCTGCGCTCCGGCCAGTCGGTCGACGACGTCGCCAAGACCTCCGGCATCGACCCCTGGTTCGTCGACCAGATCGCGCTGCTCGGCGAGATCCGTGCCGAGCTCGAGGCCGCACCCGTCCTCGACGCCGACCTGCTGCGCCGGGCCAAGCGCCACGGCCTGTCCGACCGTCAGCTCGCCGCGGTGCGCCCCGAGTTCGCCGGTGAGGACGGCGTGCGCACCCTGCGTCACCGCCTCGGTATCCGGCCGGTCTACAAGACCGTCGACACCTGCGCCGCCGAGTTCGCGGCGAGGACGCCGTACCACTACTCGGCCTACGAGACCGACCCCGCGGCCGAGTCGGAGATCGCCCCGCAGACCGAGAAGCCGAAGGTCCTGATCCTCGGCTCCGGCCCGAACCGCATCGGGCAGGGCATCGAGTTCGACTACTCCTGCGTGCACGCGGTCATGGCGCTGCGTGCCGCCGGGTTCGAGACCGTCATGGTCAACTGCAACCCGGAGACGGTGTCCACCGACTACGACACCGCCGACCGTCTCTACTTCGAGCCGCTGACCTTCGAGGACGTCCTGGAGGTCGTGCACGCCGAGCAGGCCTCCGGCACCGTCGCGGGCGTCATCGTGCAGCTCGGCGGGCAGACCCCGCTGGGGCTGGCCCAGCGCCTCACCGACGCCGGGGTGCCCGTCGTCGGGACCTCCGCGGCCGCGATCGACCTGGCCGAGGACCGCGGCGCGTTCGGCGAGGTCCTGCGCAAGGCAGGCCTGCCCGCCCCGGAGTTCGGCATGGCCACCTCCTTCGAGCAGGCCCGGGGGATCGCCACCCGGATCGGCTACCCGGTGCTGGTGCGGCCGTCCTACGTGCTCGGCGGACGCGGCATGGAGATCGTCTACGACGAGGCGACCCTGGCCGGCTACATCGCCCGCGCCACCACCATCTCCCCGGACCGCCCGGTGCTGGTCGACAAGTTCCTCGACGACGCCATCGAGATCGACGTCGACGCCCTGTGCGACGGCGAGGAGATCTACCTCGGCGGCGTGATGGAGCACATCGAGGAGGCCGGGGTCCACTCCGGGGACTCCTCCTGCACCCTGCCGCCGATCACGCTGGGCTCCTCGGTGCTGGCGAAGGTCCGCGAGGCCACCGCCGCCATCGCGCACGGCGTCGGCGTGCGCGGGCTGCTCAACGTCCAGTACGCCCTGCACGGCGACGTGCTCTACGTGCTGGAGGCCAACCCGCGGGCGTCGCGGACGGTGCCGTTCGTGTCCAAGGCGACGTCGGTGCCGCTGGCCAAGGCCGCCGCCCGGATCATGCTCGGCGCCACCATCGCCGACCTGCGCGGCGAGGGCCTGCTCCCGGCGACCGGCGACGGCGGCGCGCTGCCCGCCGACTCCCCGGTCGCGGTCAAGGAGGCGGTACTGCCGTTCAACCGGTTCCGCAACACCGCGGGCCAGGGCGTCGACCCGCTGCTCGGCCCGGAGATGAAGTCCACCGGCGAGGTCATGGGCTTCGACTCCGCCTTCGGCCCGGCGTTCGCCAAGTCGCAGGCCGCCGCCTACGGCTCGCTGCCGACCTCGGGCACGGTGTTCGTGTCCATCGCCGACCGCGACAAGCGGGCGATGGTGTTCCCGATCCGCCGCCTGGCCGACATGGGCTTCGAGGTCCTCGCCACCGAGGGCACCGCGGAGATGCTGCGCCGCAACGGGATCGATGTCACCGTGGTGCGCAAGCACAGCGAGGGATCCGGACCGGAGACCCCGACGATCGTCGACACCATCCTCGCCGGGGACGTCGACCTGATCGTCAACACCCCGGTCGGGAACCCCGGTCCGCGCGTCGACGGCTACGAGATCCGCGCCGCCGCGGTGTCGCGCGGGGTGCCGTGCATCACCACGGTGCAGGGGACCGCGGCCGCGGTGCAGGGCATCGAGGCGCTCGCCTCGGGCGGGCTCGGCGTGCGGTCGCTCCAGCAGGCGCACGCGGCGCTGAAGGCGAAGGCGTGAGCTTCGCCGCCCGGCTCGACGGGGCCGTCGCCGCCCACGGGCCGCTGTGCGTCGGGATCGACCCGCACCCGGCGCTGCTGGCGGCCTGGGGCCTCACCGACGACGCCGACGGCCTCGCCGCGTTCGCCGACCGCTGCCACGCGGCGTTCGCCGGGGCGGTGTCGGTGGTCAAGCCGCAGGCGGCGTTCTTCGAGCGGCACGGCTCGGCGGGCGTCGCGGTGCTGGAACGGCTGCTCGCCGGGTTCGCGGGCTCGGGCACCCTGACCCTGCTCGACGCCAAGCGCGGCGACATCGGCTCCACCATGGACGGCTACGCCGACGCCTATCTGCGCGTCGGCGCGCCGCTCGCGGCGGACGCGCTCACGCTGTCGCCCTACCTGGGTTTCGGGTCGCTGGAGCCGGCGCTGACCGCCGCCGACGAGGCCGGGCGCGGGGTGTTCGTGCTGGCCCGCACGTCCAACCCGGACGGTGCCGCGGTGCAGTGCGCCACGACGGCGGACGGGGTGAGCGTCGCCCAGCGGATGGTCGACGACGCCGCCGCCCGCAACGCCGGTGCGCAGCCCCGCGGCGCGGTGGGCGTCGTCGTCGGCGGCACCCACGAGCACGGCCTGGACCTGACCGCGCTGAACGGCCCGGTGCTGGTGCCCGGGCTCGGTGCCCAGGGCGCGAGCCCGGCCGACGTGGTGTCGCGGTTCGCCGGCACCGCGGGCCCGGTCCTGCCGGTGTCGGCGCGCGGTGTGCTGCAGGCCGGCCCCGACACCGTCGCCCTGCGGGACGCGGCGCACCTGCTCGCGGAGGAGCTGGCCTCCACCGCCGCCGGGGCGCACTGAGCGGGCGCCGGTCCCGATGATCGTCTGCTGTGAGGTGTCCGGTGCCGGATCCGGCACCGGACACCTCACGCGTCGCGATCATGGACTCCGGGACGGCACGGGTCCGGTGGTGGGCCGGCGACGCCGGACGCGCGCCGGGCGGTCCACTCCACCCGCCGGGCGCCCCCGGGCGCACCGGGACGTCGATCGGGCGCGTCCGGTGGCGGGCCGGCTGCCCCGTCCGGCGGGCAGCACTGCGCCGACCCGCCCTACGGGGGAGCCGGATGGCACTCCTGTCGTGGTTCGAACAGGGTGCCGTTGATCACCTCCTGACGGCCGAAACCGGAGGTGGGACCCCCATTGACGCCTCCGTGGAGGTCGTGGGTACGTTCGAATACGACGCCGGGGACGTCCCCCGGACGGGTCGGTGCGACCCACCACCCGATCGCTGACGCGACACCCCGGCGCGAGCCGGGATCACGGCGGCGAGAACGACGAGAACGACACAGGAAAGTACGGAGGAACCAACCGTGGCCCTTCCCCAGCTGACCGAGGAACAGCGCGCCGCCGCGCTGGAGAAGGCCGCGGCCGCGCGCCGGGCCCGGGCCGAGCTGAAGGACCGCCTCAAGCGCGGCGGCACCACCCTCGAGGAGGTGCTGAAGAAGGCCGAGACCGACGAGGTCCTCGGCAAGATGAAGGTCTCGGCTCTGCTCGAGGCCCTGCCGAACGTCGGCAAGGTCCGCGCCCAGCAGATCATGGAGGAGCTGGAGATCGCGACCAGCCGCCGACTGCGTGGCCTGGGTGACCGGCAGCGCAAGGCGCTGCTCGAGCGCTACCCGAGCTGATCCGGGCGTCCCGTGACCGACACCTCCTCCGTCATGCCCTCCGGCCGGACCGGCCCCGCCCGCGGGCGGCTGCTCGTGCTGGCCGGGCCGTCCGGGGTGGGCAAGAGCAGCGTGGTCGCGGGACTGCGCGAGGCGCTGCCGGAGCTGCTGTTCAGCGTGTCCGCCACGACCCGGCCCGCGCGGCCGGGCGAGGTGGACGGCCGTGACTACCGCTTCGTGTCCCGCGAGGAGTTCGACGCGCTCATCGAGCGCGGCGAACTCCTCGAGTGGGCCGAGGTGCACGGCGGGCTGCAGCGCTCCGGCACGCCCCGGGTGCCCGTCGAGCAGGCCCTCGACCGGGGCCGTCCGGTCCTGGTCGAGGTCGACCTGCAGGGCGCCCGGTCCGTCAAACGGGTCCTGCCCGAGGCCGTCACCGTCTTCGTCGCGCCACCCTCGATGGAGGAGCTGGCCCGCCGGCTCACCGACCGCGGCACCGACACCCCCGAGCAGCGCGAGCGCCGGCTGCGGACCGCCATCGAGGAGATGGAGGCCCAGGGGGAGTTCGACGAGGTGGTCGTCAACGACGACCTGCGGGCCGTGATCGGCCGGTTGGTAGCATTGGCGGTCGACCGCGGCGCCGTCTGAGCGCCCCAGGTCCCCCTCGTTCTTCAGGAGTCCACCACGTGAGCACGCCCACCGGCACCGCCACCGCCCCCGAGGGCATCACCTACCCGCCGATCGACGACCTGCTCGGCCAGGTCAGCTCGAAGTACGCTCTGGTCATCTACGCGGCCAAGCGCGCCCGGCAGATCAACGACTACTACTCCCAGCTCGGTGAGGGCCTGCTCGAGTACGTCGGCCCGCTCGTCGAGCCGGGCCCGCGCGAGAAGCCGCTGTCGATCGCGATGCGCGAGATCCAGGCGGGGATGCTCGAGCACACCGAGGGCGAGTAAGACCTCTCGATGGCTCCTCCCGAGGTGCTCCTCGGCGTCTCCGGCGGCATCGCCGCATACAAGAGCGCCGAGGTGCTGCGTCGCCTGACCGAGTCCGGCCACGCGGTGCGGGTGATCCCCACCGAGTCCGCGCTGCGGTTCGTCGGGGCGGCGACGTTCGAGGCCCTGTCCGGCCGGCCCGTCGCCACCGGGGTGTTCCACGACGTCCACGAGGTGCCGCACGTGGCCCTGGGCAAGGGCGCGGACCTCGTCGTCGTCGCCCCGGCCACCGCGGACCTCATGGCCCGCCTCGCGCACGGCCGCTCCGACGACCTGCTGACCGCGGCGCTGCTGACCGCCCGGTGCCCGGTGGTGCTGGCGCCCGCGATGCACACCGAGATGTGGGAGCACCCCGCGACGGTCGACAACGTCGCCCTGCTGCGCACCCGCGGCACGGTGGTGATCGAACCCGCCGCGGGCCGGCTGACCGGCGCGGACACCGGCAAGGGCCGGCTGCCCGACCCGGCCGAGATCGTCGACCTGGCCCGGCTGCTGCTGGAGCGCCCGGACGCGCTGCCGCGGGACCTGGAGGGCCGCCACGTGGTCGTCAGTGCCGGTGGGACCCGGGAGGACCTCGACCCGGTCCGTTTCCTCGGCAACCGGTCCTCGGGCCGGCAGGGCTGGGCGCTGGCCCGGGTCGCCGCCCAGCGCGGCGCGCGGGTGACGCTCGTCGCCGGGCACACCGCGGACCTCGGCGCCCCGGCGGGGGTGGACGTGGTCGCCGCGGGGACCGCCGTCGCCATGGAGGCCGCCGTCCGCGGTGCGGCCGTGGACGCGGACGCCGTGGTGATGGCCGCCGCCGTCGCGGACTTCCGGCCGGTCGACACCGCCGCCGACAAGATCAAGCGCGGCGACGCGGAGCCGGCGCCGCTGCGGCTGACCCAGAATCCCGACATCCTGGCCGGGCTCGTGGCCGACCCGCCGCGGTCGGGTCAGGTCGTGGTCGGGTTCGCCGCCGAGACCGGCGACGCCGACGGCGACGTGCTCCACCACGGCCGCGCCAAGCTCGCCCGCAAGGGCTGTGACCTGCTGGTGGTGAACGCGGTCGGCGACGGCAAGGCCTTCGAGACCACGGACAACGCCGGCTGGCTGCTCGCCCGCGACGGCGGCGAGGACGAGCTGCCGTTCGGCTCGAAGGCGCTGCTCGCCTCCCGCATCTGGGACGCGGTCGTCCCGCGCCTGCGCTGAGCACCCCCGCACACGACGACGGGCCCGCACCGGAGAACTCCCGGTGCGGGCCCGTCGTCGTGTGCGACCGGACTCAGTCCTCGTCGAAGAAGGAGCTGCGCGTCGGCTCCGCCTCGTCGGAGGAGGAGCCGGACCCCTCGTCCGACCCCTCACCCGACGTGGACGGCGTGGCCGACGAGGCCGACCGCGGCGAGGACGTGGACGGCGTCGCCGAGGAGGTCGAGCGCGGGCTCGACGTGGACGGCGACGAGGTCGACGGGGCCGACCGCTCGGCGCTGCTCGGGGTCAGCGAGTCCTCCGACGACCCGGAGCCCTCGGAGCCGGAGGTCGAGACGTACCGGGTCATCGCCCAGCCGCCGTACTCGGGGAGCTCGACGAACCCGTCCTGGGTCTCCCCGGTCGAGGTGGACTCACCCCGCTCGCACACGCCGACGATCGGCGCGTCGACCTCGGGCTCGGAGCGGACGTTGACGCTCTGGGTGCAGGTGCCGGTACCGGCGGCCGACGCGGTGCCGGCGATGATCCCGGTGGTGGTGACGCCGGCCACGGCCAGTGCGCCGAGGACGGCTGCGACGCGTCGCGAGTTCGGCTTCATGGTGGAACAACCTCCGTGCCGCCGGGGCCGGGGAGGCCACCGTGCGGATCCGTTCGTGGGCGACCCCGCGGGGCGTGCGAGGTGTTGTCCCGCCCAACGAGCCGACGCCCGTTCGATTCGTGAGCAGAGGGTCAATCACCCCATCCGGCGACACCGGGTAGCGAACTCTCCGGGTGTTGTCACGCTCCGTGTGTGAGTTCCCTCGTGCGAGTCCCGTACGGGCGGCCGGTCTGGACTACCCTGCATCCGAGGGGCGCTCGCGATCATGGTCGTGCGTCCGAGCGAGCGCGACGACGTCGTCGCGCCGGAGCGGAGAACGTTTCCAACGGGATGGAGAAACTGCGCGTGTCCAACACGAGCCGTCGCCTGTTCACCAGCGAGTCGGTCACCGAGGGCCACCCCGACAAGATCTGTGACGCGGTCAGCGACACGATCCTCGACGCCATGCTCGCGCAGGACCCGAGCAGCCGGGTCGCCGTCGAGACCCTGGTGACCACCGGTCAGGTGCACGTCGCCGGTGAGGTCACCACCAACGCCTACGTCGAGATCCCGCAGCTGGTGCGGGAGAAGATCCTCGAGATCGGCTACGACTCCTCCGCCAAGGGCTTCGACGGCGCCTCCTGTGGCGTCAACATCGCCATCGGTGCGCAGTCGCCCGACATCGCCCAGGGGGTCGACACCGCTTACGAGAAGCGCGTCGAGTCCGCCGAGGACGAGATCGCCAAGCAGGGCGCCGGCGACCAGGGCCTGATGTTCGGCTACGCCTGCGAGGACACCCCCGAGCTGATGCCGCTGCCGATCGCGCTGGCGCACCGACTGTCGCGCCGGCTGACCGAGGTCCGCAAGAACGGCACGCTGCCCTACCTGCGCCCGGACGGGAAGACCCAGGTCACCATCGAGTACGACGGCGACAAGCCGGTCCGGCTCGACACCGTGGTCCTGTCCTCCCAGCACGCCGCGGACGTCGACCTCGACGGCATGCTGGCTCCCGACATCCTCAAGCACGTCGTCACGCCCGAGGTGGAGGCGCTGGGCTGGGACCCGTCGCAGCCGCGGCTGCTGGTCAACCCGACCGGCCGCTTCGTGCTCGGCGGCCCGATGGGTGACGCGGGCCTCACCGGCCGCAAGATCATCGTCGACACCTACGGCGGCATGGCCCGCCACGGTGGCGGCGCCTTCTCCGGCAAGGACCCGTCGAAGGTCGACCGCTCCGCCGCGTACGCCATGCGGTGGGTCGCCAAGAACGCCGTCGCCGCCGGGCTCGCCGGGCGGATCGAGGTCCAGGTCGCCTACGCGATCGGCAAGGCCGCCCCGGTCGGGCTGTTCGTGGAGACCTTCGGCACGGAGAACGTCGACCCGGCGCGGATCCAGGCCGCCATCGAGGAGGTCTTCGACCTGCGCCCGGCCGCGATCATCCGCGACCTGAAGCTGCTGCGCCCGATCTACGGGCCGACCGCCGCGTACGGCCACTTCGGCCGCACCGACGTCGAGCTGCCGTGGGAGGACACCTCCCGCGCCGACGCCCTGAAGTCGGTCGCCGGCGGCTGAGCGCCGAGCACGTGCCCCGTGGCCGTCGACCGCCCCGCGCGGTCGACGGCCACGGGCGTCTCCGGGTGGCGTCGGTGCCGCGTGGTAGACCCTCGACGTGAGCTCTCCGCGTACCGCCCCGGCGGCCCGCGCCCGCCGCCCGGGGCGCGACCGGGGACAGTGGCAGCCCGCCCCGGCCCGTCCGGTCGCGCGGGTGCTGGTCGACGTCGCGCTGCCGCACCTGGACCGGGCCTTCGACTACCGCGTCCCGACCCATCTCGACGACGCCGCCGTCCCCGGTGTACGGGTGCGGGTGCGCTTCGCCGGCCGGCTGGTCGACGGTTTCCTGCTGGAGCGCTCCGACGACACCGCCCACGCCGGGAAGCTCGCCTGGGTCGACAAGGTCGTCTCGCCCGAACCGGTGCTCACCGCCGAGGTGGCCGGGCTGGCCCGGGCCGTCGCCGACCGCTACGCCGGGGTGATGGCCGACGTCCTGCGCCTCGCGGTGCCCGCCCGGCACGCCCGCGTCGAGTCCGAGAGCCCGCGGGAGCGCGGCGCCGCCGAGCCCGCCCCGGTCGACCGTGTGGGCTGGGAGGCCTACCCGCGCGGCGGGGCGTTCCTCGACGCGCTGGCG
>NZ_JAMXSG010000212.1:0-10387 GCF_024124365.1 Pseudonocardia sp. McavD-2-B | reverse complement strand
CCCGCTCCCGCCGAGCTGGACACGCCGGAGCCGGTGGGCCGGGGCTGAGCCGGGCCGGCTGCGGCGGTCCGCGCCGGGCCGGCTCAGTGCACGACGGGCGCGGGCCGCTCGGCGACCGGGTTCTCCAGTGTCCCGACGCCGTCGATCTCGACGGTGACCCGGTCCCCCGCGGTCATCGGCCCGACCCCGCCGGGGCTGCCGGTGAGCACGACGTCACCGGGCTGCAGCGTGATCCAGCGGGTCACGTGGGCGAGGATCCGCGCGACGTCGAAGATCATCGCCCCGGTGTCGGACTCCTGGACGGTGCGGCCGTTCAGCGTGGTCCGCAGCCCCCACGGCCCCGCGCCCGGCTCGGTCTCGATCCACGGCCCGAGCGGGCAGAAGGTGTCCGCGCTCTTCGCCCGCGCCCACTGCCCGTCGGCGCGGTAGTCGTGCGCGGTGACGTCGTTGGCGCAGGTCAGGCCGAGCACGTGCGACCAGGCGGTGCGTTCGTCCAGGTCACGGGCCCGGCGGCCGATCACCACCGCGAGCTCGCCCTCGTACTCCAGCCGTTCCACCCCGGCCGGGCGCAGCACGGGCTCCCCCGGTCCGACGACGGCGTTGGGCGCCTTGAGGAACAGCGCGGGCCGCTCCGGGCGGGGACGCCCCTTCTCGGCGAGCTGGCAGGGGTAGTTGCTCCCGACGCACACGATGGTGCGGGGGTCGCAGGGGGCGAGCAGGACGACCTCGGCGAGCCGCCCGGCGACCGCCCCCGGTCCGGACGGGCCCAGCTCGCGGACGACGTCGCCGTCGCCGCCGGTCTCGACCCGCCCCGTGCGGGGGCCCTGGCCGGAGTCGTAGCGGACCAGTCGCATCCGCTCACACCGTCCCGGCCGGGCCGAGTGCCTCGCGCACCAGCTCCAGCGGGTGCCAGGCGGTGCGCCCGGCGCCGTGGAAGATCTGCTGGCGGCAGGAGACGCCGGTCGCGGCGACCAGGGTGTCGGCGGACTCGGCGTCGATCGCCGGGAGCAGCCGGTCCCGGCCGACCTCCATCGAGGTCGCGTAGTGCTCGGCTTCGAAGCCGAACGAGCCCGCCATCCCGCAGCAGCCGGAGTCGATCTCGGAGACCTCCAGCCCGGGGATGCGGCGCAGCAGCGCGAGCGTCGCCGCGGTCCCGACCTCGGCCTTCTGGTGGCAGTGCCCGTGGTAGACCACGCGCCGCCCGCTCAGCGCCGAGCGCTCCGGCAGGACCAGGCGGCCGTCGTCGAGGGCCTCGACGAGCAGCTCCTCGACCTGGCGGACCCGCTCGCCCACCGACCGGGCCTCGGCGCTGTCCGGGAGCAAGGCGAGGGTCTCGTCGCGCAGGGTGAACACGCACGACGGCTCGCAGCCGACGATCGGCGCGTCGGCCGGTGTGTCCCGGGCGAGCGAGGTGACCAGGCCGGTCGCCTTGCGACGGGCGTCGTCGAGCAGTCCCTTGGACAGGCTGGACCGGCCGCAGCAGCCGCCGCCGGCCAGCTCGACCCGCCACCCGGCACGCTCCAGCAGGCCGATCGCGGCCCGCCCGATGTGCGGCTCGGTGAAGGTGGTGAACGAGTCGGCCAGCCATACGACGGTCCCGGCCGGTGCGGCGGCCCGCGTGAGGTCACGACGCCGGTACCACCGCACCAGGTTGTCCCGGTCGAAGCGCGGCAGCGGGCGGCGCGCGGTGATCCCGACGGTCCGCTCGGCGAGCCGGCGCAGCACCCCGACCCGGCCGGGCAGGTTGGACAGCGGCGCGGTCGCCGACCCGAGCCGGTTCAGCGTGCGGATCGCACCGAACAGCCGCGAGCGCAGCGGCGTGCCGTGCACCGCGTGCTGCTGGTGGAGCGCCTCGGCCTTGAGCGAGGCCATGTCCACGCCCATCGGGCACTCGCTCTTGCAGGCCTTGCACATCAGGCACAGGTCGAGGATCTCGTGCAGCCGCCCGTCGGCGAGCCCGGCGGCCGGGTCCGGCTCGGACAGCGCCTTGACCAGTGCGTTCGCCCGGCCGCGCGTGGAGTGCTCCTCCTCGAGCGTGACCTGGTAGGACGGGCACATCACCCCGGCCGTGGTCTTGCGGCACAGGCCGATGTTCATGCAGCGGTCGGCGGCGTCGCGCATCCCGGTGGCGCCGGGGCCGCCGATCACCTCGAACGACAGCGCCGTGGTCAGCCGCGGGGCGGGCGGCAGCGCGTCGCGGTCGCGCAGGTTCTCGGTCATCGACGGGGCGTCGACGATCTTGCCGGGGTTCATCACGTTCCCCGGGTCGAACAGGGCCTTCACCCGGCGCATCGCCTCGTACAGCTCGTCGCCGAAGATCTCGCGGTTGAACTCCGAGCGCGCCAGGCCGTCGCCGTGCTCGGAGGAGTTCACGCCGCCGTACTCGGCGACCAGGTCCTTGATCCGCTCCGCGACCCGGCGCATCGTGGCGACCTGGGCCGGGTCGGTGAGGTCGACGAACGGGCGGATGTGCAGGCAGCCGACCGAGCAGTGGCCGTAGAACCCCGCCTCGAGACGGTTCTCGTCGAGGATCTGCTTGAACCGCGCGGTGTACTCGGCCAGGTGCTCGGGGGCCACCGCGGTGTCCTCGACGAAGGCCAGCGGGCGCCGGGTGCCCTCCCCCGCCGCCATGAGCAGCCCGAGGCTGGACTTGCGGACCTTGAGCAGCGCGGCCTGCTCGGCGGGGGTGACCAGCTCCAGGGTGTGGTAGCCGTGGCCGTGGCGCTCCCAGAGCGCCGCCAGTGCGCGCAGCTTCGCCACCAGCCCGGCCTCGTCGTCGCCGGAGAACGAGACGAACAGGAGCGCGGCCGGGTCACCGACGAGGTGGTTGCCCAGGTCGGCGTACTCGATCTTGCGTCGGGACAGGTCGAGGATGGTCCTGTCCATCATCTCGACCTGGTGCGGATCGCAGCTCAGCGCGTCGGCGGTGGCGGAGATGGCGCCGTGCACGGTGTCGAAGTGGCCGACGGCGTAGACCGTCCGCGCGGGCTTGGGCACCAGGTCGACGACGGCGCGGGTCGCCAGCACCAGCGTGCCCTCGGCGCCGACGACGAACGTCGCCAGGTCGAACGTCCCGGACTCCGCGAAGCCCGCGAGCCGGTCCAGCCGGTAGCCGCAGGCCCGGCGCCAGAACAGCGGCATGCCCGCGGCGATCGCGTCCTCGTTCTCCGTGACCAGCGCGGGGAGCTCGCGGTAGAGGGCGCCCTCCAGGGTGTCCGCGGCGGCGCGACGACGGCGCTCGTCGGCGTCGACGGGTTCCAGCCGGGCGGTGGAGCCGTCGGACAGCACGACGTCGAGCGCGCGGACGTGGTCGATCGTCATGCCGAAGGTCAGCGACCCGCTGCCCGCGGAGTTGTTGCCGATCATCCCGCCGATCGTGGCCCGGTTGCTCGTGGAGGTGTCCGGGCCGAACATGAGCCCGTGCGCGGCCGCGGCCCGGTTGAGCTGGTCCTGCACCACCCCCGCCTCGACGACGGCGGTGCGCGCCACCGGATCGAGCTCGACGATCCGGTTGAGGTGCCGGGACAGGTCGAGCACGAGCCCCGGTCCGACGGTCTGGCCGGCCAGGCTGGTGCCGGCACCGCGCGGGACGACCGGCACGCCGAACTCGGCCGCGGTGCGCACGGCCGCGGCGACGTCGTCGTGGGTACGGGGGAAGACCACTCCGAGCGGGGTGATCGCGTACATGCTCGCGTCACGGGAGAAGAGGTGGCGGCTGTAGTCGTCGAAGGCGACCTCGCCGGTCACCCGGGACCGGAGCGTCTCCTCCAGACCCGGGACGGCGGTGGTGGCGGTGGCGGGACGGGTCAGCTCGGCGGTCATGGGGGGCGTCCTCTCGCGACGGTGCGGGGGCGGTCGGGGCGGGTCAGTCGGTCTGCAGCCGCTCCAGCGCCGCGTCGAGGCCGGAGCCCGCGACCGGCACCCCGGCGAGACCGAGGCCCATCTGGACACCGGCGAGGGTCCCGGCCAGCGTGAGGTCGTTGAACGCACCGAGGTGGCCGATCCGGAAGATCCGCCCGGCGAGGCGGCCGAGACCGGCGCCCAGCGACATGTCGAAGCGGTCGAGGATCACCGCGCGGACCTTGTCGGCGTCGACGTCGTCGGGGACGAGCACGGCGGTGAGCGCGCTGGAGTACTCGCGCTCGTCGAGGGCCAGCACCTCCAGGCCCCACGCCCGCACCGCGGCCCGGGTGGCCTCGGCGTGGCGGGTGTGGCGGGCGAAGACGTTCTCCAGGCCCTCGTCGTGGAGCAGGCGCAGCGCCTCCTTGAGCCCGTACATGAGGTTGGTGTTCGGGGTGTAGGGGAAGAAGCCGCGCTCGTTGGCCGCGAGCATCGGGCCCCAGTCCCAGAAGGTGCGCGGCATCGTCGCGGTGCGGGAGCGCTCCAGGGCCTTGGCGCTGATCGCGTTGAAGCTCATCCCCGGTGGCAGCATCAGCCCTTTCTGCGAGCCGGCGACGGTCACGTCGACACCCCACTCGTCGTGCCGGTAGTCCATCGAGCCGAGCGAGGAGATGGTGTCGACCAGCAGCAGGGCCGGGTGGTCGGCGGCGTCCATCGCGGCGCGGATCTCGGCGACCCGGCTGGTGACACCGGTCGAGGTCTCGTTGTGCACCACGCAGACGGCGGCGATCCGGCGGCCGGTGTCGGCGGCGAGCCGCTCGGCGACGACGGCGGGGTCCGCCCCGTGCCGCCAGTCGCCGGGCACGAGGTCCACCCGGAGCCCGAGCCGGCCCGCCATCTCCTGCCACAGCGTGGCGAAGTGCCCGGTCTCGAAGCACAGCACCGTCTCCCCCGGGTTCAGGGTGTTGACCAGGGCCGCCTCCCACGCGCCGGTGCCGGTGGCCGGGTACATCACGACCGGGCCGGTGGTGCCGAAGACCGGGCGGACGTCGCGCAGCAGCTCCGTCCCCAGCGCCTGGAAGTCCGGACCGCGGTGGTCGATCGTCGCGGCCGACATGGCGCGCAGCACCGAGTCCGGCACGTTCGTCGGGCCGGGGATCTGCAGGAAGTGCCGACCGGCTGCGTACGTCATGAGGTTCTCCACGCTCGGTGACCGATGGTTCCGGATGGCGGAATCCGGGTCTCGCGCTGATGACGGTATACCGTCTACAGTCTGCCGTCGAGAGGGTGCTGCAGGGCCTTCCCACATCCCGACGGGCGGCATCGACGCCGCTTGACGGGCGTGTGTGATCCTGCTGATACTCGGGATATCGAATTCGTTTTCCGCATTGCGGAAAATGCGGCCCGGCGACGTCGCGCGGACCGCGTCATCAGTTCCTGTCTGCGTCAGTGCCGACCCCAGAGGAAAACGATGTCCATCGAACTCATCACCATCGTGGCACTCGCCCTGGTGTTCCTGATAGCGACGATCCTCCCGGTCCACATGGGCGCGCTGGCCTTCGTCGCCGCGTTCGTCGTCGGCACGGCGTTCGTCGGGGAGGACACCGACGACATCGTCGGCGGGTTCCCCGGCGACCTGTTCGTGATCCTCGTCGGCGTGACCCTGCTGTTCGCCATCGCCAAGGGCAACGGGACGGTGGATCGCCTGGTCCAGCTGGCGGTACGGGCCGTCGGTGGCCGGATCGCCCTGATCCCGTGGGTCATGTTCGGCGTCACCGCCGTCCTGACCGCGGTCGGCGCCGTCGTCCCCGCCGCGGTCGCCATCATCGCGCCGATCGGCATGGGATTCGCCCAGCGCTACAAGATCAACCCGATGCTGATGGGCCTTCTCATCATCAACGGGGCGAGCGCCGGCGGCTTCTCGCCGATCAGCATCTTCGGCAGCATCGTGAACGGTGTCGTCGCCCGCAACAACCTGCCGAGCAATCCGGGACTGCTGTTCTTCTCGTCGTTCGTGTTCAATCTCGCGCTCAGCATCGTCGTGTTCCTGATGTTCGGCGGGCGGGAACTGCTCCGCCGTTCCCGGGATGCCGCGGGATCCTCGGGCGCCGGCGACGACCGGGTCGCCGTGGCCGCCGAGCCGGGCACCTCGCTCGCCCTGGGCGGCGGCGCCGTGCCGCACGGCCGGTCACGGACGGTCACCGGCGGGGCCGGGTCGGGTGGGTCCGGGGCCGCCGATCCGGTCGGCCCGGACGACGACGAGCCGCACCGCCCGCTCGAACGCGACCACGTGTTCACGATCCTGGGCCTGGTCGCCCTGGCCGTCGGCGCACTCGCGTTCGGCCTCGACGTCGGCTTCACCGCGCTCACCGTGGCCGCGGTCCTCTCGATCATCTCGCCGTCGTCGGCCAAGGCGGCCGTCGGGCAGGTCGCGTGGCCGACGGTACTGCTGATCTGCGGGATCGTGACCTTCGTGTCGCTGATGGAGCGGGTCGGCACCATCGACTGGCTCGGCACCCTCGTGACGACGATCGGGTCCCCGCTGCTGGCCGCGATCATCATCTGCCTGATCGGCGCGATCGTGTCCGCGTTCGCCTCGACCACGGGCATCCTCGGCGCCCTGATCCCGCTGGCCGTGCCGTTCCTGCTCGCCGGCGAGGTGGGCGCGGTCGGCCTGATCATCGCGCTGTCGCTGTCGTCGTCGGTGGTGGACTCCTCGCCGTTCTCCACCAGCGGGGCGCTCGTCGTCGCGAACGCGCCGGCCGACCAGACAGACCGGGTGTTCCGCGGGCTCATGATCTGGGGCTTCAGCATGTGCGCGGTGGCACCGCTGCTGAGCTGGCTGATCTTCGTCGTCCCCGGCTGGGGCTGATCCGGTGCCGGGAACGGGAGCAGGCCCGGGCGGCGGCGTCCAGTCCGTCGTCCGGGCCTTCCGGATCCTCGACGTGCTGGCCGAGGCGGACGGGGAGCTGTCGATCAGCGAGCTCGCCGTGGCCGTCGACCTGCCGCAGCCCACGATCCACCGGATCGTCGCGACCCTGCGCGAGCTCGGCCACGCCCACCAGGTCACCAACCGCCGCTACACCCTGGGGCCGCGGCTGATCGGGCTCGGGGACCGGGCGTCGCGGGTGCTGGGGGTGCGCGCCGGGGACGACCTGCGTGCGGTGGCAGAGCGGTTCGGCGAGACCGCCAACATGGCCGTGCTCGACGGGGAGCGCGCCGTCTACACCGCGCAGGTGCCCGGTCCGCACTCGATGCGCACGTTCACCGAGGTCGGGCGACGGGTGCCGCTGCACAGCACCGGCGTCGGGAAGGCGCTGCTCGCCCAGCTGCCCGCGCCCGCGGCCCGGCGGCTGCTGGGCTCCACCGGGCTGCCCGCGGCGACCGGCCACACCGTCGTCGACCCCGACCGGCTGCTCGAGGAGCTCGACCGCATCCGCCGGGCCGGGTTCGCCGTGGACGCCGAGGAGCAGGAGGTCGGCGTGTTCTGCGTGGCCGTCCCGCTCGCCGGGGTGTCCAGCCCGGCGGCGCTGTCGGTGTCCGGACCGATCCACCGCTTCGGGCACGACCGTGTCGCCGAGGCGGCCGCCCTGCTGCGGGCCGCCGCCGACGGCATCGGCGGGACGCTCGCGTGAGCGCCGACCGGAGCTCAGGCCCCACGCCGGCGGGCGAGCCACTCCTCGGACTCCGGCGTGCCGCCGTCGAGCCGGTCGACGAGGTCGAGCAGGAACGACGTGTGGCCGTGCTCGGTCAGGGCCCGCTGCGCGACCTCCGGGTCCCCCGCCTCGACCACGGCGAGCAGCTCGCGGTGCCGCTCGACGTTCTCCAGCAGGGACTCGCGACGGGCGGTGCGGTTCATCGCCATGCACAGCTGCATCTGGAACGACAGCGCCCGGTAGGCCTCGGTCAGCCGCGAGTGCCCGGCGAGTGCGACCAGCGACAGGTGGAACTCGAACTTGTGGTGCAGGAACCGGCTCTCGTCGCCGGCCCGGCCGACCTCCTCGAACGCCGCCAGGGCCGCCCGGCAGCGCTCCAGCCGCTCGGGCACCCGCACCGGCACGCCGAGGCGGACGGCGAGTGCCTCCAGGTCCTCGCGCAGGGTCACGATCTCGTAGACGTCGTGCCGGGTCAGCGTGCGCACGGTCGCGCCACGCCGCGGGTGCGCGACGACCAGGCCCTCGTGGGTCAGCGTCTGCAGCGCCTCACGCAGCGGCGGGCGGGAGACCCCGAGCCGCTCGGTCAGGCGCGCCTCGACCAGCCGCTCCCCCAGCGCGAGCTCGCCGGAGAAGATCATCGCGCGCAGGGCGTCGGTCGCCAGCTCCGCCATGGACGGCGGCGCGACGATCCGGCCACCGGTACCCGCGTGCACCGCCGTCACCGCACCCACCTCTCCCGTACTTCCGTATACCGTATATCACGGCCGATGCCGACGACCCCGGAGGGCTGCCGATGCAGACCGACCCACCGCTGACCGGAGTGCTCGTACTGGAGGTGGGGGCCTTCATGGCCGCGCCGTTCGCGACGATGCAGCTCGCCGACCTCGGGGCCCGGGTGGTCAAGGTCGAGCCGCCGGGCACCGGCGACCCGACCCGTTCCGCGGGCCCGTTCCTCGACGGCGAGAGCTCCCCGTTCCTGCGGCTCAACCGCAACAAGGAGTCCGTCGTCCTCGACCTCAAGGACGAGCGGGGCCGCGCCGCGTTCCTGGCCCTGGTCGACCGCGCCGACGTGGTGGTGGAGAACCTGCGGCCGGGCGCGATGGACCGGCTCGGGCTCGGCTACGAGGCCCTGGCCGACCGCCGTCCGGAGCTGGTGTACGCCTCGGCGTCGGGCTGGGGTGTCGACGGTGCGGCCGCGACACGGCCGGGGCTCGACATCATGGCGCAGGCCGCGAGCGGGCTGATGAGCGTGACCGGGGAGCCCGACGGCGACCCGGTCAAGGTGGGCGTGCCGGTCTGCGACCTGGTGACCGCGCTCTACGTGGCGCTCGCGGTGACCGCGGCGCTGCGCGAGCGGGACCGCTCCGGAACCGGTCAGCACATCGACGTCTCGCTACTGGAGTCGGGGGTCTCGCTCGCGGTGTGGGAGGCCGGCATGTATCTCGGCGACGGGGAGGTGCCCGCGCGGCAGGGCTCGGCCCACCAGCGCTACGCCCCCTACCAGGCCGTCCGCACCCGCGACGGGCACGTGACGGTCGGCGCGAACACCACCCGGCTCTGGACGTCGCTGTGCGCGGCGCTCGGGCTGGAACGCCTCGAGCGCGATCCGCGCTTCGCCGACCCCGGCTCGCGGCTGGCGAACCGGGTGGCGCTGATCGACTGCATCGAGACGGTCACGAGTACCCGGTCGTCGTCCGACGTGCTCGCCGCGCTCGACGCGGCCGGGGTCCCCTGTGCGTCCATCGCCGGCTACGACGAGGTCTTCACCGACCCACTGCTCACCGGCCGGGACTTCTTCTGGGACGCCCCGCACCCGACCCTGCCCGCGGTCCGCCAGCTGGGGTCGCCGATGCGCTTCTCCCGCACCCCCGCGCGGCGGGGCACCGCCGGGCCCCCGCTCGGCGCGGCGACCGACGACGTCCTCGCCGAGCTGTCCGACCCCGCCCGCGGGGGCCACGCGTGAGCCCGGAGGTGACCGCGGAGCTCGCGGCCGGGGTGCTCACCGTGACCTTCCGCCGTCCCGAGCGGCGCAATGCCCTGACCTGGGGCATGTACGAGGGGCTGGTGGCGGCGTGCGAGCGGGCCGACGCCGACCCGGAGGTCCGGGCGCTCGTCGTGCGCGGCGAGGGCGGCCGGGCCTTCGCCGCGGGCACCGACATCGGCCAGTTCCGCGCGTTCACCTCGGGCGCCGACGGGGTGGCCTACGAGCGCCGGGTCACCGCCGTGCTCGACCGGGTGCGCGCGGTCGGCGTGCCCACCGTGGCCGCGGTGGCCGGGTACTGCGTCGGCGGCGGGCTGGGCATCGCCTGCGCGGCGGACCTGCGCATCGCGACGCCCGGGTCCCGGTTCGGCGTGCCGATCGCCCGCACGCTGGGCAACTGCCTGTCCGCGCGGACCCTGGACCTGATGGTCGAGGCCCTGGGCCGCCCGCTGACCGCGGACCTGCTGCTCACCGCGCGGATGCTGGAGGCCGAGGAGGCCGCGCGGGTGCCGGGGTTCCTGCACGCCGTCGTCGACGACCTCGACGCGGGGCTCGATGCGCTCACCGGGCGGCTCACCACCGGCGCGCCGCTGACGGTCTGGGCGACCAAGCGGCTGCTGGACGACCGGTCCGCCGACGACACCGCGGTGGTCGACCGGGTCTACGGCTCGACCGACTTCCGCACGACGGTCGCCGGGTTCGGGCAGGGCGGCACCCCGAGCTGGACCGGGACCTGATCCGGGGCTCCGGTCCGCCGTCGGACCGGTGACCGGGGCCGGCGCCGGGCCGTCGGGCCCGAGTGGCGGGTCCGTGGGGCCCGAGTGGCGGGTCCGTGGGGCCCGAGTGGCGGGTCCGTGGGGCCCGAGTGGCGGGTCCGCCGGGCCCGGAGGGCGGTCAGCGCCGCCGCAGC
>NZ_JAMXSG010000211.1:0-10449 GCF_024124365.1 Pseudonocardia sp. McavD-2-B | reverse complement strand
GGGCGCGACCCGCGGCACGGACAGGAAGCCCCGCTGCGGGGCGAGCGGCTCCGCGACGACGTCGGCGGCCAGCAGCGGGACCGTCCCGAGCCCGCAGGCGTGGTGCAGCTCCGGCAGCGCCCCGGCCAGCGCGAGTCCGGCGGCGAGCCCGACGCTCGACTCCACCGCCGAGGACACGACGACCGGCAGCCCGACCTCCTCGGCGATCCGCAGGGCCCGGCGCACCCCGCCCAGCGGCGACGCCTTCAGCACGACGACGTCGGCCGCCCCGGCCCGCACCACCCGCATCGGGTCCTCGGCGCGGCGGATCGACTCGTCGGCGGCGATCGGCACGTCCACCTTCCGGCGGACGGCGGCGAGGTCCTCGACCTCCCAGCAGGGCTGCTCGACGTACTCCAGTCCCCCGGCGGCCCGGTCCAGCTCGCCGATCGCGGCGACGGCCGTGTCGACGTCCCAGGCGGCGTTGGCGTCCACCCGGACCAGCCCGGCGGGGCCGAGCGCGTCGCGGACGGCGGCGACGCGCTCGATGTCCCCGGACAACGGGGCACCGGCGTCGGCGACCTTGACCTTCGCGGTGGTGCAGCCGGAGGCGCGCACGATCCGCTGCGCCTGCTCGGGGCCGACGGCGGGCACGGTGCAGTTGACCGGCACGCGGTCGCGCACCGGCTCCGGCCAGCCCACCTCGGCCGCCTCGCGGGCCGCGGCCAGCCATGCGACGGCCTCGCGGTCGTCGTACTCGGGGAAGGGGCAGAACTCCCCCCAGCCGGCCGGGCCGGACAGCAGGAGGCCCTCGCGCACGGTGATCCCGCGGAACCGGGTGGTCATCGGCAGGGAGTAGACGTCCATTCCCACTCGCTTCCTACCGCCAGTAACTTACTGCGGGTAAAGTCTCCGACGTGACCGCGCAGACCGTACCCGGCCCCCGCCGCCGCGTGCCCAGGGCGGAGCGGGAGCGTCAGATCGTCGACGCGGCCGTCGCCGTCTTCGGCGAGCGGGGCTACGCCGAGGTCTCGATGGAACAGGTCGCGGAGCGGGTCGGGGTCACCAAGCCGGTGCTCTACACCCACTTCGGGTCCAAGGAGGGACTGCTGCTGGCCGCGATCGCGCGGGCCCGGTCCGAGCTGCTCGACGTCGTCGCACAGGCGGCGGGGGCCGCGGAGTCGCCGGAGGCGATGCTGCGGGGCGGGACGCTGGCCTTCTTCCGCTACCTCGACCGGCGGGCGCCCGCCTGGCAGCTGTTCTGCTCCGAGGCCGGGGTCACCGACACCGCGCTGGAGGAGATCCGCGCCCAGCAGACCGACTTCACCGCCGCCCTGCTGGCCGCGCAGGTCCCCGGCACCGAACCGGCCCGGCTGACCGGCTGGGCGCAGGTGATCGTCGGGGCCTGCGAGCGGCTCGCCGTCTGGCGTGGCCAGGACGAGTCGGTCACCGCCGAGCAGGCCACCGAGTACCTGATGGACCTGGTCTGGACCGGCCTGGCGGGCCTCGGCCACCGGGCCTGAGCGCGTCCGGGACAATTCCCGGCCATGAGCACGACCGCACCACGCCTGCTGCAGGTGGCCCGCACCGAGCGGGTCACCCCCGGCATGGTCCGGGTGACCCTGACCGGCGAGGAGCTGGCCGGGTTCCCCGGGCACGGCCCGGACCGCCGGATCAAGATGTTCTTCCCGGTCGAGGGCCAGGAACGGCCCGCCGTCCCGCGCGCCTCGACCGGCGGACCGGTCTGGCCCGCCGGGGAGGCCCGCCCGGCGATCCGCACCTACACGGTGCGCCGCTTCGCCCCCGACGCCGGCGGCCACGGTGAACTCGACGTCGACTTCGTCGTGCACGCCGGGCACGGCCCGGCCGCCGCCTGGGCCGTGTCGGCCGCCCCCGGGGACTGGGTCGGGGTGTCCGAGCCCGGCGGGCGCTGGGAGCCGGACCCGGCCGCCGTGCACCACCTCGTGATCGGCGACGAGTCCGCGCTGCCCGCCATCGCGACCGTCTGCGAGACCCTCGCCGAGGCCGCCCCCGGGGTGCCGGTCCGGGTCGTCGCCGAGGTCGCCGACGCGGGCGAGGAGCAGACCCTGCCCGGCGACGTCGCCGTCACCTGGGTGCACCGGGGCGACGCCCCGGCGGGTGAGCCGCTGGTCGCGGCGGTGCGGGCCGCACAGCTGCCGGGCGGGCGCGGCCAGGCGTGGCTGTCCGGGGAGTCCGCCGCGGTCAAGGAGCTGCGCGCGCACCTGCTCGGCGAGCGGGGGTTCGACCGGCGCGCCGTCTACGCCACGGGGTACTGGCGCGCCCGGTGAACCGACAGCCGGGGCACAGCTGTCGCACAGGTTCGTGCGGTGTGCTCCTAGCATGACCGAGGTGATGGACCGGGACGCCGACCCGCTGCGCCGCGCCGACGGCGGCCCGATCCGGGTGCTCGTGGTGGACGACGAGTCGACGCTGTCGGACCTGCTGTCGATGGCCCTGCGCTACGAGGGCTGGGAGGTCCGCGCCGCCGCCGACGGCATGTCCGCGGTGCGCCACGCCCGCGAGTTCCGCCCGGACGCGATCGTGCTGGACGTGATGCTGCCCGACGTCGACGGCTTCGAGGTGCTGCGCCGGGTCCGCGCCGACACCCCCGAGGTGCCGGTGCTGTTCCTGACCGCGCGCGACGCCGTCGAGGACCGGGTCGCGGGGCTCACCGCGGGCGGCGACGACTACGTCACCAAGCCGTTCTCGCTGGAGGAGCTGGTCGCGCGGCTGCGCGGGCTGCTGCGCCGCGCCGGGATGGCCGCCGCCCAGCGCTCCTCGGAGCTGGTCGTCGGCGACCTGGTGCTCGACGAGGACGCACACGAGGTGTCGCGCGCCGGCGACCCGGTGGAGCTGACCGCGACCGAGTTCGAGCTGCTGCGCTACCTCATGCGCAACCCGCGCCGGGTGCTGTCGAAGGCCCAGATCCTCGACCGGGTGTGGAACTACGACTTCGGCGGCCAGTCCAACGTGGTCGAGCTCTACGTCTCCTACCTGCGCAAGAAGATCGACGCCGGACGCCGGCCGATGATCCACACGGTGCGCGGCGCGGGCTACGTGCTGCGTCCCGCGGCGGAGTGACCCGGTGGTCGTCACCCGCGTCTCCGGCCGGGTCCGCTCGCTGCGGGCCCGGCTGGTCGTCACGGTGCTGCTGCTGTTCGCGGTGGCGTGCGTGGCGATCGGCGTCGCGACGACGCTCTCGCTCGACCGCTACCTGTCCACCCGGCAGGACCACGAGCTGTCGTTCTCCCTGGAGGGCTTCGTCGCCCAGCAGACCGGGCGCGCCCCCGGGCGGCTGACCGAGGACGAGGGCGACGGGACCGGCGCACCGTCCGGGGACGGCGGCCGGCGCCCCGGCCCGCCCGACGGGGTGTTCCTCGGTCCCGGCCCGAGCGCGAACGCGATCGGCGCGGTGTTCGACGACGGCCGTGTCGTCATGGCCCGGCTCGCCCAGCGCGGCGGCACCAGCACCGCTGTGTCCGACGACGACCTCGGCGCGCTCCGGTCGGTGCCCGCCGACACCGCGCCGCACGACGTCACCCTGTCCCTGGGCGACTACCGGGCGATCGGCTGGACCGAGGGCACGACGACCTACCTGATCGCGCAGCCGGACAACGCCGGTGCGACCGTGACCAGGCTCGTCGTCACCGAGCTCGTCGTGCTGGGCGGGGCGGTGGTGCTCGCGGGCATCGCGGCGGCCGTGCTGGTGCGTCGCGAGCTGCGCCCGCTCGAACGCGTCGCCGGCGTCGCCGCGCAGGTCGGGGACCTGCCGCTGGACCGGGGCGAGGTCCACCTCGCCGCCCGCGTCCCCGACCCCGACCCCCGCACCGAGGTCGGCCAGGTCGGCACCGCGCTCAACCACATGCTCGACAACGTCGAGGGCGCGCTCGCCGCCCGCCAGGAGTCCGAGACCCGGCTGCGGCGCTTCGTCGCCGACGCCAGCCACGAGCTGCGCACCCCGCTGACGGCGATCCGCGGCTACGCCGAGCTGTCGCGCCGCGAGCGCGACCCGGTCCCGGAGCGGACCACGCACGCACTGGCCCGGATCAGCTCGCAGGCCGAACGCATGTCCACCCTGGTCGAGGACCTGCTGCTGCTCGCCCGGCTCGACGCGGGCCGCCCGCTGGAGCGCGCCGAGGTGGACCTCACCCGGCTGGTCCTCGACGCCGTCGGGGACGCCCACGTGGCGGGCCGCGACCACCGCTGGTTCCCGCGGCTGCCCGATGAGCCGGTCACGGTCACCGGCGACGCCCACCGGCTCGCCCAGGTGGTCACCAACCTGTTCGCGAACGCCCGCACCCACACCCCGCCCGGCACGACGGTCACCGTCTCCCTCGACCGGCCCGTCCCCGGCCGGGTCCGGTTGCGGGTCGCCGACGACGGCCCCGGCATCGCCCCGGACGTCCTGCCGCGGGTGTTCGAGCGGTTCGCCCGCGGCGCCGAGGGACGCACCCGCGCCGGGAACGACACCCCCAGCACCGGGCTGGGCCTGGCGATCGTGGCCGCGGTCGTCGCCGCCCACGACGGGACGGTCGGGGTCGACAGCGCCCCCGGCCGGACGGTGTTCACCGTCGACCTACCGGTCTGAGTGCGGCTCCGCGGCCCCGGGGTCGACGGGCGGGTCGGCCGGGGCGAGGTCGGTGGACAGCCGGCGGATGAAGTCGTCCATCGCCTCCTGCATCGTCTGGCGGAAGGCGCCGAGCAGCGACTGGGTGGCGACCGGCTGCAGGGCCTCGACCGCCGTGCGCAGGTCCGCGACGCCGCTGCGGGGCAGCCCGGCCGCGACGTGCGCCGCCCAGACCTGCTCCCGGAACAGCTCGACGAAGATCTCGGCGATCTCACGGGTGCGGGTCAGCAGCTCGTCGCCGACCTGCTGCACCGCTTCCGGCGCCAGACCGAGGGCGACGGCGTGCGCCCCGGACCGGACCATCGACGGGTTGAGCACGCGCAGCCGCCCCGGGCCGGTGCGCTCGATCATCCCGGAGGCGACCAGCTGCCCGACGAACTCCGGGGACGTCCGGGCGCCGGCCCACGCGGCCAGGTCCTCCTCGGCGAGCTCGACCGGCTCCTCCGGCTGCCACGGGGCGAGCATGCCGCGGTAGAGGCGCAGCGCCTCCTCCGCGCTGCCGGAGGGGGTCTGGTTGATCAGCACACCGATCGCGGCGAGCGAGAACCCGCGCCGCTGCAGGCCGGCGATCAGCTCCAGCCGGGCCAGGTGGACGGGGCCGTACCAGGCGGTGCGCCCGCGCATCTCCCCCGGCTGCAGCAGCCCGCGGGACAGGTGGGCACGCACGTTGCGGACGGTCATACCGGCACGCGCGGCGAGCGTGTCGATCGGGAACTCGTCCCCGGCCGTCGGCGTTCCGGACATCGGGGCGGATCCTACCCGGGGCAGCCGGGCGCGCACGGCGACGACGGGCGGGCCGCAACCACCCCGTGACCCGTGGCGACGACGGTCGCGGGCACTCACCCGACGATCAACGATGTCATCAGCTGCCCGATCCGCACCGCGACATCGAGCTGACACCGACCCACACCCGGTTCCTGCTGGTCATGGGCGCAGCGTAGCGGAACGTTGACACGAGCACGTGGCGGGATAGTACTGTTCATGGGTGTCGTCGTCATCACGGTCGACGCGCCCGACCCCGGTCGCATGCCCGCGACCGGTGCACGCCGGGCCGGCCGACGGGTCCCCCTCCCTGCCGGCCGGTCCGGTCCGGTCAGCGCGGTCCGTCGACGGCGCGACCGAGGTGCTCGCGCTGCAGCACCGCCATCCGGTACGCGTCGTGGTAGCGGCCGCTGGCGAAGTACTCCTCGCGCAGCTCGCCCTCGACGACGAAGCCGGTGCGTTCGTAGGCGCGCACCGCACGGGCGTTGTCGACGTCGACGACGAGGTACACCTTGTGCAGGTTCAGCACGCCGAAGGCGTAGTCGAGGGCCGCGGAGGTGGCGCGGGCGGCGAGACCCCGGCCCTGGAAGGCGGGGGCGACGATGATCTGGAACTCCGCGTTGCGGTGGATGTAGTCGATCTCCACCAGCTCGACCAGGCCGGCGCGCTCGCCCGCGCAGTCGATGACGAACCGCCGCTCGCGGTTGTCGTGCACGTGCCGGGCGAAGATCTCCTGCAGCTCGACGAGCGACTCGTAGGGCTCCTCGAACCAGTACGACATGATCCCGGAGTCGTTCGACAGCCCGTGGACGAACGGCAGGTCCTCGCGCTCGAGGGCGCGCAGCCGCATCTCGGGGGTGGGCGTACTCATGGGGCCTCCGCGGGCGACGGACCCGATGCCCGTCGACCCGGAAACCTACGAGGCCGGCGCGGTCAGCGCCCGGCGCGGGCCCGCTGCGGCGTGCAGGACGGACAGTCCCGCCACGGCAGGGCGCGCGCGTCGGCGGGCCGGGCCGCACCGCAGCGGCAGACGCCGGCGAGGCCGCCGAACCCGGGCATCGACTTGGTCGGACGTCCCGCGCGGACCAGGGTGCGGCCGGAAGTGGACGTGCGTGTGGGCAGGTAGAGGCGCATCAGGATCCCCGACGGTGTGGTGGAGAGTTCGGCGACCTGTGGGTCACCGAGAGACACATCGTCTTCACCCTACGAAACATGACGGACATGCTCAGTGACCTCTGACACAGATCCCCGCACCGGACCCGGCGACCCGACGGGTGGCCCTGCCAGACTGCGCCGCATGGCTGGCTCCCCGCTGCTCCAGAACCTCTCCGGCACCGCCCGTACCGCCTACGAGCTGGGCAGCGGCACCGCCCGTGCCGCCGTGGCCCTGACCCGCTCGGGAGTCGTCCGCCCGCTCGGCCCCGGGAAGCTGTACGGGATGGGCCGGGCCCTGGTCCGCTACGGCAACAGCATCACCGCCGCGTTCGCCGTCGGAGCGGCCCGCCACCCGTACCGGCTCGCCGTCGTCGACGACGACGGGGTCACCACCTACGCCGAGCTGGAGGCCCGCACCGACAGCCTCGCGCTGGCGCTGCTCGACTCCGGCGCCGGGCCGGGCGCCCCGGTCGGCGTGCTGTGCCGCAACGCCCGCGCGCCGATCGAGGCGATGGTCGCGGCGGGCAAGGCGGGCGCCGACGTCGTACTGGTGAACACCGGGCTCTCGGCCGAGCAGCTGCGCGGGGTGCAGGAGCAGCAGCAGCTGCACACCCTCGTCGCCGACCCGGACTTCCTCGACATCGTCCCGGACGGGCCGCGCGTCGTGCTGACCCGCACCCCGGACGGGCCGCGCCGCGCTGGCGATCGCGCGCTCGACGACCTGGACGCGATGGTCGAGCGCGGCGGGCCGGGCGAGCTGCCGTTCAAGCCGGAGCCGTCCAAGCAGATCGTGCTGACCTCCGGCACCACCGGGACACCGAAGGGCGCCAAGCGGCCGCACCCCTCGACCCTCGCCCCGGCGGCGTCGATCCTGTCGGCGATCCCGCTGCGCGCCGGTGAGCCGACGCACATCGCCGCGCCGCTGTTCCACACCTGGGGCAACGCCGGGCTGCTGCTCGCCTCGCTGCACGGCGCGACCGTCGTGCTGCGCCGCAGGTTCACCCCCGAGGGGTTCCTCGACGCCGTGCGCGAGCGCCGGTGCACGACGGTGTTCGCGGTGCCGGTGATGCTGCAGCGCGTCCTGGAGTCCGACGCCGACGGCTGGGGCGACGGCGGGGACGACCCGGCGGGCCCGCGGATCGTGGCCGTCTCCGGGTCGGCGCTGCCCGGCGGACAGGCCAACCGGTTCATGGACCGCTTCGGCGACTGCCTCTACAACCTCTACGGCTCCACCGAGGTCTCCTGGGTCTCGATCGCCGGACCGGAGGACCTGCGCGACGCCCCCGGCACCGCGGGCCGCGCGCCGGCCGGGACCACCCTGGTCATCCTCGACGACGACGACACCCCGGCCGCGGCGGGCGTCGACGGCCGGGTGTTCGTCGGCAACGACCTGCCGTTCGAGGGCTACACCGGCGGCGAGGACGGCCTGGAGGAGCGCGACGGACTGCTCGGGACCGGCGACGTCGGGCACCTCGACGAGCAGGGACGGCTGTTCCTCACCGGCCGGGCCGACGACATGATCGTCTCGGGCGGGGAGAACCTGCACCCCGGCCCGGTCGAGGAGCTCGTCTCGGGGATGGACGGGGTGCGCGAGGCCTGTGTGCTCGGGGTGGACGACGACGAGTACGGCCAGCGGTTCGCCGCCTGGGTGGTGCTCGAGCCGGGAGCCGACGTCACCGCGGACGCGATCCGCAGCCGGGTGAAGTCCGACCTGGAGAAGTTCGCCGCCCCACGGGACGTGCACTTCCTGGACGAGCTGCCGCGCAACCAGACCGGCAAGGTCCTGCGCACGGAGCTCCCCGGCCGGGAGTGACCCGACCGGGCGTCCCGGGTTGAAGTCAGGGAAACCTTCCCTAAGATGGCCCGATGACGGTCACCGCGGCACGTGGCGCACTCGGCGGTCCCCCCGCCGGGGCGCCCGCCGGGGGCTGTGCCGGGCTGAGCGAGGCCGTCGGCGAGCCGATGACCGGCACCGCGCCGCACGTGCGCCGCCTCGTCGCCGTCGAGCACATCGGGGCGTGGCCGCGGAAGGTCGCCGACCACCCGGACCCGGCGGTCACCGCGCTCTGCGACCGGCTCCGCGCCGACGACGTCATCCTCCTCCTGATCCGACGTCCCGGTCGCGAGGGCCGCTGCGACGCCGACGGCGACCGCACCGTCTACGTCGCCGACCTCGCCCCGGGCGGCTCGCGGGTGTGGGCGCGCACCGTGCGGGGCACCGACGACCTCGCCCGCATCGACCTCGACCCGGGTGCGGGCACCCCGGTCACCGACCCGGTGATGCTGGTGTGCGCGCACGGCAGGCGCGACGTCTGCTGCGCCGTCCGCGGCCGCGCGCTCGCCGGGGAGCTGGCCGCCGAGGGCGCCGACGTCTGGGAGTGCACCCACCTCGGCGGGCACCGGTTCGCTCCGACCGCGCTGGTGCTGCCCACCGGCTACGCCTACGGCCGCCTCGACACCGGCGGCGCGCTGGCCGCGTTGAAGGCCGCGGCCGGGGGCGGCGTCGACCCGTGGGGCTGCCGCGGGCACACCGGGCTGGACCCGGTCCGCCAGCTCGCCGAGCTCGCCGTGCGCGAGCACACCGGCATCGGGGACGCGTCCGCACTGCTCCTCGATGCCGTCGACGGCCCGGGGGACGTGACCGTGCGGTCCCGCGACGGCCGGGTCTGGACGGTGCCGGTGGTCATCGACTCCTCGCTGCCGCCACGGCCGCCGTCCTGCGGGGCGGCCCTGGAGGCGGCGACGCCGCTGGTCGCGGGCACCCCCGTCGAGCACTAGCCGAACGCGCGCTCCAGGGCGCGGGCCAGGCCGTCCTCCGCGACGGTGTCGGTGGACTCGTCGGCGTCGGCGTGCACCTGCGGCGGGGCCTGCCCCATCGCGATCCCGCGGCCCGCCCAGCGCAGCATCGCGCGGTCGTTGTCGCCGTCGCCGACAGCGAGGACCTCGGAGCGGTCGACGCCGAGCCGGGCCGCGACCCGCGCGAGCCCGGACGCCTTGGACACCCCGGCCGGCACCAGCGTGACCCACGGCAGCTCGTGGTCCAGGGTCGGCTCGGTGCCGGGGACGTGCAGCCGGGCCGCCCGGGCGGCGGTCTCGTCCGGGTCGTGCCCCGGCCAGTACATGACGAGCTTGGGCGTCGGCTCGTCGAGCAGACCGGCGCGGCCGACCTCGGTGACGGTGCCTGCGAGCACGCCGTCCGGGAACGGGGCGCTGACCCGCTGCCCGACGCCGACGTGCTCGCAGGCGAACACCGCCCCCGGGAACAGCTCGCTCATCGCGTCGAGGGCCGCGGTCACGGCCTCGGGGGCGAGCCGCTCCATCGCCAGGACCCGGCGGGTCGCGGTCTCCATCTCGACTGCGCCGTTCGAGGTCAGGGTGACGCCGTCGCGCAGCCCGATCGCGTCCAGCGCGCCGGCCACGCCGACGACGGTCCGGCCGGTGCACAGCATCACCTCGGCCCGGGTCCCGGCGAGCGCGATGGCATCGAGGACCGCGGGGCTCGGGGGCCTGCGCCCGTGGACGATGGTGCCGTCGATGTCGAGCGCGACGAGCCTGATCACGTGGTCGACCCTACGTCGAGCCGGAACCGCGCGACGCCGTCGCGGGTCCCGGTGGGGCGCATCCCGATCCGCTGCAGCACCCGCTCCGAGGCGGGGTTGCCGGGCTCGACGCCCGCGACCAGCGGTGACGCCCCGGCCGAGCGGGCCAGCGCGAGCAGCAGGCGGGCGGCCTCGACGGCGTAGCCGCGGCCGCGCCGGGACGGCACCACGCCGTAGCCGAGCTCGACGGCGGCCGGGCCGTCGTCGGGGGCGGGGAACAGACCCGCGCCGCCGACGACCGTGCCGCCGTCGCGTTCGACGAGCAGCCGGTGTCCGAGCTCGCCCCAGCCCGGCCCGGCCGGATCG
>NZ_JAMXSG010000210.1:0-10522 GCF_024124365.1 Pseudonocardia sp. McavD-2-B | reverse complement strand
GGATCCGGGCAGGACCGCCGGGCCGGATCCGGGCTCCAGCCCGGTCACGGCCCGGGCCGTGCCCCCCGCCGTCGCGTCGGCGTCTGCGAGGGCGAACGCGGCCCGCCGCCCCTCCCGCACCGCCTCGGCGAGCGTCCGCGGCGCGACCCGGTCCCCCGCGAGGTGACAGCCGGGCAGCGCCGGGAGCGTGTCCTGCGGCAGCCGCGGTCCACAGTCGACGACGGCCGCGCACGGCACCGTCGTCACCGCAGCGGTGTGGACGTCCACCAGCTCCGCGACACCGCCGCGCACCGCTCCCGGCCGGGTGAACAACGCCCGCCGGACACCGGCCCGATCCAGCCGCGCGTTCGCCGCGGCCATGTCTCCGCAGCGGCCGAGCTGGTGTCCGGCGACGGCGTCCGGAGTGGACAGCACCACCCGGTACCCGGCGCCGGCGAGCAGCTCCGCGACCCCCGGCCCGGTCCAGTCCCCGAGGGGGTCGGCGACGAGCACCGGCGCGTTCCGCGGAACGCGCGCGGCGGCGAGCACCGCGACGACTGCGTTACGGTGCCCGCCATGGAGGTCGTCGTCGTCCTGTTCTGGCTGGTGATCGCGTTCGCGTTCTTCTACGTCCTCCACCACGTGGTGCGTCGCGCGGTCCGCGCCGGGATCGCCGACGCCCTCAGCCGCACCGACACCGCGCCCGGCGGCGGCCGGGACGACGACACGGGCTGACCGCGCCACCCCCGCGCAGAGTTCCGCCGCGGTGAGCACCGGGACGTCCGCGTCGACCACCGGCGGCGACGGCCGGGACCCGGTCGCGAGCACCACCGCCTCCCCCCGTGCCCGGGCGGCGCCGAGCACCGCGGGGTCCACCTCCGACCCCAGCCGCACGTCGACGCCGAGCCGGTCGAGCTCCGCGGCCCACCACGGGACCGGCAGCGCGAGCCGGTCCCGGCCGGGCAGCACCGCGGCCGCGGGCAGCAGGCCGCCGAGCCGGTCGGTGCGCTCGTGCAGCGTCACCGGGTGCCCGCGCAGCGCCAGCGTCCGGGCCGCCTCCAGCCCCGCGGGTCCGCCGCCGACGACGAGCACCGGCCTTCGCGCCCCTGCGGCGCGTTCCGCGGAACGCAGCGCTCGTTCCGCATCGAGGTGTCCGGGGCCCGCCGCAGCGTCCGGACCACGTTCCGCGGAACGCGGCGGAACCGGGTCCGGCTCCGGGTCGGTCCGTTCGTGCCCCGATCGCGGTTCCAGCTCGTCCCCGACCACGGGGTTGCGCGGGTCGCGAGCCGCGGCGAGCGAGTTGGTGAGCAGGCACGGCCGGATGCGCTCCGGCGTCCCGGCCCGGGTCAGCGCGACGAGCCTCGGGTCCGCGACCTGCGCTCTCGTCATCTCGACGATATCCGCGTCGCCGCTGCTCAGGGCGTCGTCGGCGAGGGCCGGGGTGACGACGCTGCCGGCCAGGACGACCGTCGTCGCACCGCCGAGGGCACGCCGCAGCTCGCCGCACCGGGCCCGCAGGAACGCCTCGGGCGTGTGCAGGTCCGGCCGGGTCGCGGCAATCGACAGCGCGCTCCCGACGACGGGGACGAGCAGGTCCACCCGGTCGGCGACGGCCCGGGCGAGGGCGAGGCCGTCGCCGGGGGTGATGCCGGCCCAGGGGGCGAGCTCGTCGACGCACAGGCGCAGTGCCAGCAGGGGGTCCGGCCCGATCGCCGCCCGCACGGCGTCGAGGACCTCGCGCAGCAGCAGGGTGCGGTCGCGGCCGTACGCGTCGTCGCGGTGGTTGGTCAGACCGGAGCAGAACTGGCGCAGCACCGAGTGCTGCCCGGCGGAGATCTCCACACCGTCCACACCGCTGTCCACAGCCGCGCGGGCGGCGTCGGCGAAGCCGCGGACCACGGCGCCGATCTCCGCGGATCCCATCGCGACCGGGACCTCGCGGGACACGACGTCCGGGACCGGCGACGGCGCCCACAGCGGGTGCCCGGAGTGCGCGGAGCTGCCCTGCCCACCGGCGTGCGCGAGCCCGGCCAGCACGAGCGTCCCGTGCGGCCGGCACGCCGCGACGACCGCCGCCCACCCGGCCGCGGCGGGCACCCGCGCGCCGTCCCGGTCGCCGAGATGCAGCTCAGCGGGCCCGGAAGATCCACGACTCCCGCTGAGCTGCATCTCGACGCGCCCCGACGCCGCGGCCGGGCCGGACGACGCGGCAGGACCGGGCGACACGGCAGGGACGGGCGACGCGGCGGGGAACGCGGCGGGGGCGTAGGCGTAGGGGTGGTCCGAGGCGTGCACCGACGCCGGCTCGACCACGACGATCCCCGCACCCCCGGCGGCCCGCGCCGCGTAGTAGGCGACGTGGTCGGCCGTGATCCCGCGTGCGGCGTCGCCGAGGTTGGTCTCGTGCGGCCCGAACAGCACACGCGACGGGGCCCGCCGACCACGCAGGTCGACGGGCCCCGTCAGCAACAGGTCCGTGGTCAGCTCCCGGCGACCGGCTGCGCCACGGGCACGGCGTCCGGTGCGAACCCGGCGAGCGGGTTCTCGTCGCAGGCCCGGTCCGGCCGGCGCGGCGGCGGAGTGAGCGAGAGCATCGTCGGCTGCTTCGGCGCACGGGTGTTGCGCGGCGCCGAGCGCGAGTGGTCGACGTCGGACTTCGGGATGACCGTCCCGCCGTCGCGCGCGGCCAGCATCGCCTCGCCGTAGCCCTGCACGCACTCCGGGTCCGGGCCGTCGAGCGGCAGGCCGGTGAAGAACTTCGCGGCCATGCACCCGCCCTGGCAGGTGTCGTAGTGCGGGCACGACGCGCACGCCCCGCCGGTCTGCGGCTGGCGCAGCTCGGTGAAAAGCTCGGAGTGCTCCCACACCTCCTTGAAGCCGCCCTCGTCGCGGACGTTGCCGGCCAGGAAGTTCTCGTGGATGGCGAACGGGCAGGCGTAGACGTCACCCACCGGGTCGATCAGGCAGACCACGCGGCCCGCGCCGCACAGGTTCAGCCCGGGCAGGGCCTCGCCGTAGGCGGACAGGTGGAAGAACGAGTCACCGGTCAGGACCTGGTCGCCGTGCGCGACCAGCCAGTCGTAGAGCTGCTTCTGCTGGGCCTGGGTCGGGTGCAGCTCGTCCCAGACGTCGGCACCGCGGCCGGACGGGCGCAGCCGGGTGATGCGCAGCTGGGCGCCGTACTTGTCGGCGATGGCCTTGAACTCGTCGAGCTGGTCGACGTTCTCCCGGGTCATCACGACCGAGATCTTGGGATGCTTGAACCCGGCCTCGGCGAGGTTCTCCAGCGCGGTGATCGCGGTGTCGAACGAGCCCGGGCCACGGACGTAGTCGTTGACCTCGGCCGTCGCGCCGTCCATCGAGATCTGGATGTCGACGTAGTCGGTCGCGGCGAGCTGCGCGGCCCGCTGCTTGTCGAGCTTGACGCCGTTGGTGGAGAACTTGACGCCGACGTCGTGGGCGATGGCGTAGTCCAGCAGCTCCCAGAAGTCCGGGCGCACGGTCGGCTCGCCACCGCCGATGTTGATGTAGAAGACCTGCATGCGCTGCAGCTCGTCGATGACGGCCTTGGCCTCGGCGGTGCTCAGCTCGCGCGGGTCACGCCGCCCGGAGCTGGACAGGCAGTGCACGCACGCGAGGTTGCACGCGTAGGTGAGCTCCCAGGTCAGGCAGATGGGCGAGTTCAGGCCGTACTGGAAGTGGTCGACCAGCTTCACGGGCACCTCACTGTGGTGGTCGGCGGGGCGGGCGGGACTAGCGGGCGACGATCGTGCGGGACTTCAGCAGTCCGGCGAGGGCACGCAGGTAGGCGTCGTGCTGGGGCTCCTCGACGCCGGCGGCACGGACCGCCGAGCGGGCGTCCGGCTGGTTCTCCAGGTCGCGCACGACCGAGACCAGCTGGGGCGTCTTGAGGAAGGAGAGCTTGCGGGTCACGAAGTCGTACACCAGGGCGCCGAAGGGCTCCGGACGCAGCGAGACGCTCTCGCTGAGCCGGTACGGCGCCGCGGGGTCGAAAGCCCCCGCGGCGCCGTCCGGAACCGTGGTGTCGAGGGGCTTAGTAGACACCGCACATGCCGTCGATGGAGACCTCCTCGACGAGGGTCTCCTCGGTCAGGGCGTCCTCGTTCTGGTGCTCGCTCATGCGCAACCTCCGCTGGATCCGACTCTCGGCGAGAGAGGTGGTGAACCGCCCCGCCGGCCGGCGGTGGCAGCGGATCGGACGCTATTGGCACCCGGTGCCGGAAATCAATACTCGATGTCCACGCCCGTCCGATCGGACGGGCGTGCAGGCTGTCTCCCATGACGGTCGGGACGGTCCTGCTGCACCTGTGCACCCCTGGTGAGTGGCGGAGGTGGCTCGACACCGGAGCCGTGGCGCCCTCCTCCCTGGACGAGGTCGGGTTCGTGCACCTGTCGGCGCCCGACCAGGTCGCCCTGCCCGCGCAACGCCTGTTCGCGGGCCGGACCGACCTGGTCCTGCTCGTCCTCGACCCGGCCCGGATCGACGTCGCCGGCGTCGACGTCCGGTGGGAGCCGGGGGTGCCGACCGACCCGGCGTCGATGCGGTTCCCGCACGCCTACGGGGCGGTGCCGGCGTCGGCGGTGCTGATGGTGCTGCCCTACCGCCCCGGCCCGGACGGCTTCGCCGCACCGGAGGTCCCCGAGCCCGGCGCGGCGGCGCGGGCGATGGGGTTCGAGCCGTCGATGCTGCGGCGCGGCGCGACCGCGGAGGAGCCGGTGACCGGCGGCGTCGCGGTCCGGACCGACGCCTGGCCGGTGTCGCGGATGCACAACCAGCTGCTGCTCGGCCGACCGGACCGCACCGACCCGGCCACCGTGCTCGCCGAGGCCGACCGGGCGCTCACCGCGCACGGCCGACACCCGGGGGCGCTGCTGTGGGGCCCGGGCGCGGACGAGCTCGCCGACGGCCTCCGCGCCGCCGGGTGGTCGGTCTCGGCGAACGAGGCCATGACCGCCCCCACCGCGACCGGCGCGGCCACGGGTGCCGGCGCGGCGGCGGTCACCGAGCTGGACCACCACGAGCTCCGCGGGTTCCGGCGCGCCTGCTGGGCCCGGGACCTCCCCGGCGCCGGACCCGGCGACCTCGACCAGCTGGTCGACCGCGACACCGGCGACGACCGGGTACTGGCCCTGCACCGCCTCGCCGTCGTCGCCGACGACCGGGTGGTGGCGGCCGCGACGCTGCGTCGCGACGGGGCCACGGCCTGGCTCGACGCCCTGGAGACCGATCCGGCCCACCGCGGCCGCGGGCACGGCCGGGCGCTGCTGGCCCGCTCCCGCGAGCTCGCCGCCGAGCACGGCTGCGACCTGCTCGCGCTGGGCGCGGACGCCGCCGACTGGTCGCGGGACTGGTACCGGCGCAGCGGGTTCACCCCGGTCGGCACCCACCTCGAGGCCTCCGCCCCACGCCGGTGACCCCTCCGGACGGAGGGTGGACCTGCCCCGGCGAACGACCGGGTGGTCAGGTACCCATCCGTAGCTGTTGCCAGTAGTTCGCAACAACCAGGGTTGTGCTCGTCCGCCAGCCGACGAAGCCGTCGAGGAGAGTCATGGCCATCGAGCTCAACCAGATCTGGGACTTCCCGATCAAGGAGTTCCACCCGTTCCCGCGAGCCCTGCTGGGCGTCGGCGCCCACGACATCCTCGGCGTCGAGGCGAAGAACATGGGGATGACCCGCGCCCTGTTCGTCACCTCGGGCCTGCGCGGCTCCGGGATCGTGGAGGAGCTCAAGGGCAAGGTCGAGTACCAGGGCGTCAACGTGGTCGTCTACGACCAGGTCGAGTCCAACCCCAAGGACTACAACTGCATGGACGCCGCCGCGCTCTACACGAGCGAGAAGTGCGACGGCATCATCTCGATCGGCGGCGGCTCCTCGCACGACGCCGCCAAGGGCGCCCGCGTCGTCATCGCCCACGACGGCCGCAACATCAACGAGTTCGAGGGCTTCTCGAAGTCCACGAACATGGAGAACCCGAAGCACATCGCGGTCTCCACCACCGCAGGCACCGGGTCCGAGACCTCGTGGGCGTACGTCATCACCAACACCAGCGACATGGACAACCCGAAGAAGTGGGTCGGGTTCGACGACGCCGTGGTCGCCACCCTGGCGCTGGACGACCCGCTGCTCTACTACAGCTGCCCGCAGCACTTCACCGCCTTCTGCGGGTTCGACGTCCTCGCCCACGGGTCCGAGCCGTACGTCTCGCGGCTGGACTTCGAGCCCTCGCTGGGGAACGCGATCTACTCGATCGAGCTCGTCGGGCGCTACCTGCGCGAGGCGGTGTACGAGCCGCGCAACCTCGAGGCGCGGTCGAAGATGATGCACGCGCAGTACATCGCGGCCCAGGCGTTCAACTCCGGCGGCCTCGGCCTGGTGCACTCCGCGTCGCACGCGGTCTCGGCGTTCTTCGACACCCACCACGGCCTGAACAACGCCATCGCCCTGCCGCGTGTGTGGGAGTACAACCTGCCGTCGCGCTACGAGCGCTACGCGAAGATCGCCACCGCGCTCGGTGTGGACACCCGCAACATGACGACCGTGCAGGCCGCGGACGCCGCGGTCGAGGAGGCCATCCGACTCTCCAAGGACGTCGGAATCCCGGACAACTTCGGCGCGCTGCGGTCCGACAGCTACGACAAGAACCGGATGAACACCGGCAAGTACTCCGGTGTCGGCGACACGATCCCCACCGACGGCGACACCGTCCACCGGATCGCGGAGCACATGATGGGCGACTACTGCACCCCGGGCAACCCCCGCGAGTGCACGGTCGAGGCGCTGGTCCCGATGGTGGACCACGCGTTCAACAAGTCCTACTAGGACGTACCGCCCACCCGCCGTCGCGCCCGGATCAACCCCCGGGCGCGGCGGCGGCCGTCCGTCCGCCGCACCGCTGCGTGCGGCTCAGCAGTCGAGGAGAACGGTGTCCGACAGCACGGAGTTCGGCAAGGCACGGTCCGGCGGCGCGGCGTCCGGCCCGCCGGCCTTCGAGAGCGCGGAGGCGCTCACCGAGGCGCTGTCCGGTCAGGACTACGTCATCGACCCCGGGTTCGCCGTGGTGGTGCACCTCGCCACGGCACTCGAACGCCCGCTGCTGCTGGAGGGCCCCGCCGGCGTCGGCAAGACCGAGCTGGCGAAGTCCCTGGCCGCGGCGAGCGGGCGCCGGCTGGTCCGGCTCCAGTGCTACGAGGGCCTCGACGACGGCCGCGCCCTCTACGAGTGGGACTACGGCAAGCAGCTGATGCACGTCCAGATGCTCCGCGACCGGATCGGGGAGCTGCTGTCGGGGACCACCACGATGGCCGAGGCCACCGCCCGGCTCCAGGAGCAGGACACCGGGCTCTACACCGAGTACTTCCTCTCCGCCCGCCCGCTGCTCGAGGCGGTCCTGTCCGACGACCCGGTGGTACTGCTCGTCGACGAGGTCGACCGCACCGAGGAGTCGATGGAGGCCCTGCTGCTCGAGGTGCTGGCCGAGCGGCAGGTCACCGTGCCCGAGATCGGCACCTTCACCGCGCGCTCCACCCCGTGGGTGGTGCTGACCTCCAACGACACCCGGGAGCTCTCCCCCGCCCTCAAGCGCCGCTGCCTGCACTACCAGGTCGACTTCCCGACCCCCGAGCGCGAGACCGAGATCGTGTCCCGGCGGGCACCCGAGGTGGCCGCCGACGTCGTCGCCGACGTCGTGGAGCTGGCCCGCAGGCTGCGGGGGTTCCCGCTGCGCAAGTCCCCGTCGATCTCGGAGGTCATCGACGCCGCCCGCGCCGCGGCCGTGCTCGGGCTCGCCACGACCGGCGAGGTCGAGAAGGTGCGCTCGGCGCTGCTGTCCGCGCTGCTCAAGTACGGCTCGGACCGCGAGCTCGCCGTGCGCCGTCTCGACGAGGGCGAGCCGGAGGCCGAGGTGGACGTCGCGACCGACGAGGGCTGGGTCCGCCGGTCCTCCCGGCCCGCCGACACCACCTCCGGCGCCTTCGGGAAGGGCCGGGCGAGCTCCGGTGCGACGCGCGCCGAGGCCGACCGGGCCCGGCGGATGCGGCGATGACCGCGTCCGCGGCCGGAGACCCCGGCACGCGGCTGCTGTCGGTGCTGGCCGCCGCGTTCACCCGGGTGCTGCGGTCGCAGCGGGTGGCGGTGTCCCCCGCGGAGGCGATCGAGGTCCGCCGGGTGCTGGCGCTGCTCGGCGCGGCGGACACCGGGCGGCTGCGCGCAGGGCTGCGCGCCGTGACGGTGAAGTACGCCCACGAGCGGCCCGGGTTCGAGCGTGCCTTCGACGCGTTCTTCGGCCTCGTCGCCGCGGACGGTCCCGGCGCGGCCGGCGGCTCGGGGCCCGCCCTGCGCGAGCCCGGCGGCGACGGCCTGCCCGGGGACCTGGACCTCACCGAGGACGACGACCCGCTGGGCCGCTACGCCGGCTACGACCCGGGCGCCGCCGAGGTGGGCGACCTGCTCGACGCGCCGGAGCAGGAGAAGGGGTTCGACCCCCACCGCGACGACGACGACGCCTCGCTGGGCGGCTCGGACAAGGACCTGTCGGTCTCCTCCGGCGAGGACCGGGGCCGGCGCGGCACGACCTACACCGTCGACCTCGAACGCGCCGGGGCCGCGGTCGGCCGGGAGCTCACCTCGGGGGCCACCACGCAGGCGTCGGGTGAGATCGCCTTCGACGACCCGGAGGCGATCCTGGCCTGGCTCGCGGAGTACGACCCGCACGCCGTCTACGCCGACGGCCCCGACGGCGAGGACCTCTCGGAGATCCAGCTCGACCGGCTCGTCGACGCGATCACCGACTTCGTCGCCCGGCTGGCCGAGCGGGTCGCGACCACCGGGGCCGAGGGCCCGGAGACCGGGGCCGGCGGGAACACGCTGGACTCCGCGGACATGGCACAGGCCTGCCACGAGCTGCTGCACCGGATGCGCGGCGCGCCGCGCCGGGTGCCCCGCGAGCACGCGCACGGTCCGCTCGACGTGCGGTACACGGTCCGGCGCAGCATGCGCAGCGACGGCGTCCCGTTCCACCTGCACCACCGCGCGAAGGTCCCCGACCGGGTGCGGCTGCTGGTCGTCGCGGACGTGTCGCTGTCGGTGCGGTCGATCACCGCGTTCGTGCTGCGGCTCGCCCGCACCCTGCACCGGCAGGCGTTCCGCTGCCGGGTGCTCGCCTACGTCGACACCCCGGTCGAGGTCACCGACCTGCTGATGGCCGCGCACGACGACCACGCTCTGGCCGCCGTGCTTGCGGCGCCCGGCATCGACCTGGACGCCACCAGCGACTACGGGCGGGTGCTCCGGACCCTGAACGAGGACTTCGCCGACGCCGTCGACTCCCGGACCGCCGTCCTGTTCGTCGGGGACGGCCGGTCCAACGGCCTCCCGCCCGGGACCGACGAGCTGCGCCGCCTCGCCCGCCGCGCGTACCGGGTCGGGTGGATCACCCCGGAGCAGCGCCGCTACTGGGGCCAGGCGTCCTGCGCCATGGGCGAGTACGAGGAGGTCCTCGACCACGTGCTGGTCGCCCGCGATGCCGACGAGCTGCTCGCCGGGGCGGGCGAGCTGGGGCACGCCCTGTCCTGAGCGGTGCTCAGCCCTCGCGCAGCGACCGGCGCGGGATGTCCGGGGCGGCCGCGCCCGCGGCGTCGCGGGGCATCCGCCGTGCGAACGTGACGACGGCGTCGGTCAGCGCGTCGAGCCGGTCGCGGACGCCGTCGTCGACGAGCGCGCCGCCGTCGAAGTGGGTGTTGTTCGCGTACACCGCGCCGGGGACCGCCCAGGCCCGGAAGAACCCGACGAGCGGCTTGAGCTCGTGCTCGACCGCGAGGAAGTGGTGGTCGGTGCCCCCGGTCGCGACGAGCCCGACGGGCTTGCCCGCCAGTGCGTCGTTGGGGAGCACGTCGAACAGGTTCTTCAGCCGGCCGGTGTAGCTGCCGCGGTACATCGGGGTGCCGACGACGAGCGCGTCCGCCGCGACGACCCGGTCGATCACCGCGCGGGTGTCGCCGGTGTAGTCGGCGGGGTCGCGGCCGTCGGAGAAGACGACGTCGTGGTCGCGCAGGGCGAGCAGCTCCGCCGACACATCGTCGTGCGCGGCCGCCCTGGCCACCGCCAGTTCCAGCAGCAGCGCGGTCTTCGACGGGTCGGACGGGCTGCCGGAGATCGCGAGGAGTTCCATCCCGGCGACCCTAACCGTCACCCGACCCGGCACCCTGGTGTCGTGCAGCTGAGCCGTCGTTCGTTCCTGCGGGCCGCCGGTGCGTCCGCGGCGCTCGCGGGGATCCCGGCTCTCGCGGCGTGCGGCGCGCCGGCCGACGCCGCGTCGCCGCGGCTGGTCACCTCGTTCGCCGGGACCGGCCCGCTCGGGGCACCCGACCCGCACCGGGTGTGGCGGCCGGTGGACCGGGCGCGGGCCGCCGCCGTCGCCGACACGCTGCTGGTGTGGGACCAGGACATGACCCCGCGCCCGCACCTGGCGGCCTCCGCGGCACCCGACCGGACGGGGACGCGGTGGCGGATCCGGCTGCGCGACG